>DASPJT010000028.1:0-2982 GCA_035628455.1 Minisyncoccota bacterium | reverse complement strand
GGTACCGAAACTAAGCCTGCTCCTGGCAAACGAATCGAGTCCGATGACCGGAACTCCTAACTGAGTTCCTAGGGCGTCCGCGAAGGTAGACTTTCCCGAACCGCCGAAACCGGAAACTCCGATCACTGCAGGTCGATTCAGAGTCTTTATTTTTTCGATGACTTCTCGTGCGATTTCCATATTCGGAGCCGCCTCCCAGAGTCGAACTGGGGACCTTCACTTTACAAAAGTGTTGCTCTACCAACTGAGCTAAGGCGGCGATGCCTAGAGAGTAGCACTAGGAGCGGGGTTCGTCAGCAGATTCCACAGGGAGCTTGTAGGCTTCGTCCTTCTTGTGCGAAGCGAGGGAGTTGAGATAGACGGAATTGCGCTCCGGAAGAGTGTCGGTGAAGCGGTGGTAGCGGCCCCGGATGAGGGTCGCGAATTCGGAGTCGCGGAATTTGCGGATGGCTACGACGAGAGCGTGGTGGATGTGGTCGAGGGCGTAGAGGAGGAGAAGCTTCGCGGTGTGGCGGTTCGCGTAGGCCGCATAGGAGAGGACGTGCGCGAAGCGCTTGCGCAGGCTCTGGTCGAGCTTGTAGCGGAGCGCGGAGAAGGGCTTCCTGCCGCGGTGGAGCTCCCAATCCTTGAGAGCGAGCATCACCACCATGGCTGCGAGAGAGGCGAAGAAGAGGTACGTGGTACCCATAGGAGGCTAGAGGGAGAAGCGGGAGAAGCGCGTTATCTCGATGCGCTCGCCGAACTTCTGCACCGCCTGCGAGAGGAGGTCGCGGATGGTGCGCTCAGGATCCTTGATGAAGGGCTGCTCGAGAAGCGCCTGCTCGCGGAAATAGGAGGCGAGCTTGCCCTCGATGATCTTCTCCTGCATCTCCGCAGGCTTGTCCTTGGCCTCTTCCGCGAAGACCTCGCGGGCCTTGGCGCGCTCCTCCGAACCTATCTCCTCGAATGTGAGGAACTTGGGATTCGCAGCAGCGACGTGCATGGCGATGTCATAGGCGAGCTTGCGGAACTCCTCGTTCTTGGAGACGAAGTCGGTCTCGGAGGAGAGCACCACCATGGCGCCCACCGTGCCGGTGGCGTGGACGTAAGCGGCTACGGCGCCGGAGCCAAGGGTGCGGTCGCCCTTCTTCGCAGCGATCTCGCCGCTCTTCTTGCGGAGGATGACGCGGGCCTTCTCCACATCGCCGCCTGCTTCTTCAAGCGCCTTCTTGCACTGCATCACGGAGACGCCGGTCTCGTCGCGAAGCGCCTTGATCTGTTCGGTGGTGATTTCCATAGTTAAAAAAGAAAGAAACTGCTTTCGAAGCCCCGTGCGGAGCCTTCGTTATGCTGTTACGGAAGCGGCCGGAGAAGCTTCGGGAGCGGGAGCGGCCTCGCGGGCAGGCGCGCGACCGGCGCGGTAGGCGGCGGCGAGCTCTTCCACGAAGTGCGCGATCGAAGCGCGGGAGGAGTCGTTCGCAGGGATAGCGTAGTCAACTTCGGAGAGGTCGCAGTCGGAATTGGCGAGCGCCACGACCGGGATGCGGAGCTTCTTCGCCTCGAGGACGGCGATGTGCTCGCGGCGGGGATCCACCACGAAGACCGCGGCCGGGAGGGATTTCATGGAAACGATGCCGGCGAAGTTGCTCTTCAGCTTGTCGATCTCGCGGTCGATGAGGAGGCGCTCCTTCTTGGTGTAGCGGTTGAGCTCGCCCGTCTCGCGCTCCCCGAGGAGACGCTCCATCTTGTCCACGCGGCGGCGGATCTCAGCGAAGTTGGTGAGGGTGCCTCCGACGAAGCGGCCGGCGGCGTAGGGGAGGCCGGACGCCTCCGCGGCCGACTTGACCACGTCCTTGGCCTCGTTCTTGCCTCCGACGAAGAGGATCTGCTTGCCCTGGGCGGCGACGGCGGAGACGAAGGCCTTGGCGGCCTCGAGGGCCTTCTCGGTCTCCTCGAGGTCGAAGAGCTCCACGTGATTCTTGGCCCCGAAGATGAAGGGCTTGGCCGTCGGGTGGCGGCGAGCCTTGGCGTAGCCGAAGTGGGCGCCGACCTTGAAGAGGGCGTCAATCATGGGCTTTTTGGCGGCCGGTTCTGCGGTTTGCATGTCGGACTAGCCTACCAAATCTGCCCCATTGTTGCAACGGCCTTCCCTAGCGCTCCTCGAAACGAGGGCTCACCCGGCAGGTGAAGGAGGAGGTATTGGACACCTTGGCGTCCCCGTTGCGGCAGACGAAGGTGTAGAGGGACTGGACCGTGACCGCAGGGGTATATACAAGGCCCGAGGAACCGTGGGCGCGCGCAGAGAATCCAGGGCCCGAGACGACGCAGATGAGGGGATGCGGCGGCTCGATCTCTCTCGCCGGGACTCCGCCCACCCTCCAGGGGATGGTGCAGCGGTCCCCTTTCTGGATGAGCTGCCTCTCCGGCATGATGGTCGTCACCGGCGTCGTACAGCGGAGTTCGCCGGGAGGAGGAACTTCTCCATCTTCTCCCGGGCAGAAGTAGCGGGTGCGAGTCAGACCACAGGAATTGCCGCCAGACGTCACAGCTCTCGCTGGCTGAAGCTCGCTCCGGGTGCAGGCCCCCGTCTCCTCATTGTGTGCGACGCACACAGTGCACATCTTGGTCTGACCGCAATCCGGGCACGCTATCTCCTGGCACTGTGGAGGCCGGCCGCTCTCGCCTGCTCCGCAGCCCGTGCGCGGCTGGCAGGAACCGGGTTGACCGAAATTGGCCGCAAGCGGATCGGCGCACACGGAGCGGCCGCCCGAATAGCGGCAGGCGCCGAGCGCCCCGCTGTTTAAGGCGAGTGGATCATTGCAGCGCGCGGGCGTCGTGTCGTAGCGGCAGGCCTCCGGCGCGTCGTAATTGACCGCCGTCGGATCCGTACAGCGCGGCGCCACCGGCTGATCGGTGCACTGGCCGTTCTCCGGATTCCAGTTCGGCCTCGCGCTCGGGCAATTGAGGCCGAGGATGACATTCTGCTGCGCCGGACATGAGGTA
>DASPJT010000027.1:0-4774 GCA_035628455.1 Minisyncoccota bacterium | reverse complement strand
TATTTCCCGTATACGGATCAGCTCGCGGGCTATGCGACGACCGCCCTCCAGAAGAGCCTCGTGCTCATCGCCGTGCTCCTCGCTCTCTCCGGAGCGGCCTACATGGCTATCAGGCACGTGGTGGATTCCTTTGACATGGGGGAGAGCGGGGGGGCGGCACCCTTCGCGCTTGCCGCGCTCGGCACCGGCATCACTCTCGCCGTGCTCCACAATTCCGTGCCTTTCGGCGCGATCCACAAGTTCCCGCAGAGTATCTCCGCTTTTTTCACCTTCGAACACGCCTTCTTCTGGTGGCTCCTCGGCGGCCTCGCCGTACTTTTCATACTTCTCCGGCGCTGATTTACAAAAGTTTTAAAGAGTGTTTTAATATTCTCCAGCGGGGCGGATAACCGCCCTTACATGTCCTTCCAAAGCAGGGGAATTCGATGGGGGAAATGGATACCTTCACATGCCGGAGAAGCAGGTGGAATCACCCTGTTATCGCTCTCCTGGGCCTTCCGACGATCGGTGTGGAAGAGCCGACGCGCCTCCGGAAGAAGAACTTCATCGTGAGCAGAGAGGCCGAAGAATGCTTCCTCGACGCTCGTTACGACGACCGTCTTCTCATTCCGAACCTGTTCTATGACTTCGCCCTGATACCGGGGCGGGAGATCGAGGAATTCGACGCCCGCACCATCGAAGGCCTCCTTGCGCTCGGCAAGCGCTACGAGTACGGGGATCCGTTCGCGAGTTCGATCCCGCGCATACGGGAGAAGATCACCGACGCGAGCCTCGACAAGCTCGGTTTCGAATACATCGCGGCACTCGACCCGATCGGCGGCAGGGTGCTGATGATGACCCAGCGGAACAGCACCTATCTCTACAGCGCCTGCGGCGTCACCGCCCTCGACGCTCATCGCAGATGGTGCCACCTCGGCGCCTTCGCCTTCCCGATCATCTAAAACGCGCAACACTCTTCTTGGCCCCGCGGCTTCCGCGGGGCTGATTTTCTTTTCGCATTTAAAACCGTCCGACACCCAGGTAATGAGCCTCATTACGGTGATATTGACAAATTATCCTATTTGATATTTAATGTTACAAACAGCTCAGGAGACTTCGATGGCTTTGTCACCCGACAGCCTACTTCTGACGGAAGAGGAACGAGCGCACATTGACGCACTCGAGCGATTCTTCGACGATGAATTGCGCAAGCAATTCGACCCGAGAAGGAGCAAAGTGTTCATTAAGGAGAGTCCTTCCTGGCCCGAGGGAATCAAACCCGGCTCGAAGGAATGGGCGCGGGTCATGGCAGAGATCAAGCGCCGTTATCAAGCGGCTGGGTGGGCCAGGATTGCTTGTGGCTTCGGCGGCGCATGGATTTTTTACAAAAAACCTGCGTAACTCTGTGGTGGCACACCCGCTTGGCATCGATGGCCAGGCGGGTTTTATGTTTTCCGATACTTTTATAAACAAGGCTCTTTTGCTAGGATGAGCCCATGCCTAAGCCCATCCTGCTCTCCGGCGTGAAGCCCACCGGGCGCCCCCACCTCGGGAACTATTTCGGCGCCATGCGCCAGTTCGCCGACCTGCAGAACCTCGGTAAGTACTCCTGCTACTTCATGCTGGCCGACTATCACGGTCTCAATTTCATCCAGAACGGCCCGGAGATGAAGAAACTCATCGAGGACCTCACCCTCGACTACCTCGGCATCGGCCTCGACCCGGCCACCTCCGTCATCTTCAAGCAGTCCGACGTGCCGGCGCACACCGAGCTCGCCTGGGTCTTCGAGACTATCACTACCATGCCGTACCTCATGCGCGCGCACGCCTTCAAGGACGCGGAAGCCAAGAACAAGGAGATCAGCGTCGGCACCTTCAACTATCCGCTCCTCATGGCTGCGGACATCCTCCTCTACGGCACGGAGATCGTACCTGTCGGCGCGGATCAGAAGCAGCACGTGGAGTACGCCCGCGACACCGCGCAGAAGTTCAACAACGCCTTCGGGGAGACCTTCACGCTCCCCGAGCCCCTCATCCTCGAAGAAGTGCAGACCGTGCCCGGGACGGACGGGAGGAAGATGAGCAAGAGCTACGGGAATGACATTCCGCTCTTCGGCACGAAAGATCAAATCGCGGTCGCGGTCATGAGCATCGTCACAGATTCCTCCGGCGAGCGCCCCGAGAACGTCTACGCCATCCACAAGCTCCTCCGGCACGATGAGAAGCTCGAGAAGCTCTACGAAGAGCAGCGTGGCAATTACAAAGCCCTCAAGGAAGCGCTCATCGAGGACATCGAGGCGCTCGTCGCCCCCTTGCGCGCGCGACGTGAAGCCTATGCCGCCGACCCTGGCGCGGTGAAGAGTGTGCTCGCCGCGGGCGCGGAGAGGGCCCGCGCCGTCGCAGAGAAGAAGATGCAGGAAGTGCGCGAGAAGATCGGCGTAGCCCTTTAATAATTGAAATGAAAAACACGATTCACGCGAGAGACCTCTCGCAGCATGCGGGGGAGAAGGTGATGATCCAGGGGTTCGTCCAGGCGCTCCGCCTCCAAAGCAAGATCGCCTTCCTCATCCTGCGCGATATCAGCGGCGTGACCCAGACGGTCTTCCTCAAGGAGAATCCCTCCTTCGACACGGTGAAGGATCTCTCGCTCGAATCAGTCGTGCGCATCGAGGGCGAGGTCAAGGAGGAGAAGAACGCCCCGGGCGGGTACGAGCTCCAGGCCGGGAGCATCGAAGTGCTCTCCAAGGCTCTCCCCGAGCTCCCTATCCCCGTAGTGACGCTGAAGGGCGGGGAAGAGACCGAGATGCCGGCGCGCTTCGACTACCGCTGGATCGATCTGCGGAAGCCCGAGAAGGCCAGGATCTTCAAAGTCTGGACGGAACTCGAACGAGGTTTCCGGAAATTCTGGCACGAGAATAACTTTGTGCAGCTCTACCCGCCTGCGTTCATGAATACCCCGAGCGAGAGCGGGGCAGACGTGTTCGAGGTGAAGTACTTCGACCGCAAGGCCTACCTCGCGCAGTCCCCGCAGTTCTACAAGCAGATGGGCATCGCCTCGGGCTTCGAGCGCGTCTTCATGGTGGGTCCCGTCTTCCGCGCGGAAGAATCGTTCACCACGAGGCACATGACGGAGTTCACCGGCTGGGACTTCGAGGTCGGCTTCATCGAGTCCCACCACGACCTCATGGATCTCGAAGAGGGCATGATTGTAGAAGGCTTCAAGGCGGTGAAGGCGGCCTTTCCCGACATCGCGATCGACATCCCCGAGCGCCCCTTCCCGCGCATCCCTATGACCGAGGTCAAGAAGATCCTCGCTGGAGAGGGTATCGCCTCCCCGGAGGAGCACGACATCTCTCCGGAAGAGGAGCGCGCCATTTCCGACTACGTGAAGCGCGAGCACGGACACGACTTCGTCTTCGTCACCGACTATCACAAATCAAAGAGCGCCTTCTATCACATGCGCCACCCGGAGGATAATGACCGTTCCAAGCGCGCGGACCTCCTGTTCAGAGGCATCGAGGTGACCACTCTCGCTCAGAGAGAACATCGTCCCGAAATCCTCGAGAAGCAGGCGCTCGAGAAAGGCCTGACCCTCGAATCCCTGAAGGATTATATAAACTTCTTCCGCTGGGGCTGCCCTCCGCACGGCGGGGCAGGCATCGGGCCGGGCCGCTTCATCATGAAGATCCTCGACCTTCCGAACGTGCGCGAAGCTACCTATCTCCCGCGCGACGTGAAGCGGTTGAATCCATAAACCTCGTTCCTGAAGATCCCGGTTCATCCGGGGTTTTCTTTTAGAAGCGTGCTAGGATTAGCGCAGTCTGAATCTTGGGGGTAGCAAAATGGATCACCTGTTGGCTCTCTCCTTTGGGCTCCGGACGCGTAAGCCTCCGAAAGCCAAAATTCGATCTTTCGTCAAATCTATCGAGAAACTGCCGCTCGAGACGTGTGCGGTCCGCATGGCCATCGAAAAATGCGCTCTCACCAAGGGAGACTCGGCAGCGGAAGCCCTATCTGCGGCATTCTCGGAAATCACCGCGGCTTTGAAGCGCCTAGCTTCGGGCGCGGGCGGAGATCGGGACAGAAGCCTGGCTTCGGACTTCTGCTTCCTTTTCTATGTCTTCTCGATCAAAGGGGAGACAGCAGAGGAAGTGAACACGACAAAAGTCGCCGCCCGCAGACGCCAGGTGATGTTAAGCCTGCGCTAAGCGTCAGAAATGACCATCATTGACCCCGCGACGCGCGGGGTCGCCTCTTTTTATAGCTTAGTAAAGCAGCCGAAAAATGGTATAATACGAAGCCAATGAACGCCTTTCTGGTGAAGCAGGAGTCCTTCGAGGGCCCCTTGGAGATGCTCCTCGACCTCATCGAGAAGCGGAAGCTCCACGTGAGCGACGTGTCTTTAGCGCAGGTCGCGGACGACTACGTGGCCTATGTGCGCTCGCTCGAGCATTTCCCGATCGAGCACACCGCGCACTTCATCCTCACCGCGGCGACCCTCCTCCTCATCAAATCGAAGGCGCTCCTGCCGTCCCTCTCGCTCACGAGCGAAGAGGAGGCGGATATCCGGGACCTCGAGGAGCGCCTCGCGCGCTACCAGAGGGTGCGGGAGCTTTCTCTGCACCTCAAAGAGCGCTTCGGCAAGCGCTTCATCTTCCCGACCTCCGAGCGCTCTCTCGGCATACCCGTATTCTCTCCAGACGCTTCCGTCAGCAAACCCTCCCTCCTCGAGAGCCTGCGGCGCGTGCTCTCCTCCATCCCGGTAAAGGAACTCCTCCCGAAGACGGTGGTCGCG
>DASPJT010000026.1:0-8468 GCA_035628455.1 Minisyncoccota bacterium | reverse complement strand
AACCTCCACCTCGACAATGTCTCCATGAAGATCAGGAGGGGAGAGCGCATCGCACTCATTGGCGACAGCGGCGGCGGCAAGACCACCTTCCTCAAGCTCCTGCGCGACCTCTACCATCCGCGCACGCTCTCCCTCTCGGTAGACGGCCGTCCCGTGCCCGGAGGCTTCGCGGCGATCAGCGAATCCATCGCGCTCGTGCCGCAGGATCCGGAGATATTCGCGACCACCATCCGCGAGAACATCACCCTCGGGGTCGACTACAAGGAGCAGCACCTCCGGGTCTTCACCGACATGGCGCGGTTCACGGACGTGGTCGCGCGGCTCCCGCACGGGCTCGAATCCTCCATCGTGGAGAAGGGCGTGAATCTCTCGGGGGGTGAGAAGCAGCGCTTGGCGCTCGCTCGCGGGCTCCTCGCCTGCGAGGGCAAGGACATCGTGCTCCTCGACGAGCCGACCTCGAGCGTCGATTTCGACAACGAGCTCGCTATCTACAAGAACATGTTCGCGGCCTTCGAGCGGAAGACGATTCTCTCCTCCATCCACCGCCTGCACCTCCTCTCGCTCTTCGACATGGTGTACTTCTTCCGCGACGGGCGCATCATCGCTTCCGGCTCCTTCGACGAGCTCAAGAACAGCTCGTTCGAGTTCCAGGATCTCTGGAATCGGTACGTAAAGACGAGAGGAGAGGCGTAATCACCATATTCCTGCGTCGCAAGTCTTGACGCATGCTCCCTGTCCGCGCACAATCTAGAGATTGCATGATCTACTTCGAAGGAGTCTCAAAAGAATATCCGACGAGCGGCCGCGTAGTGGACAACGTGACCCTCTCCATCGAGCCCAAGGAATTCGTCTCCATCGTGGGCCAGTCCGGCGCCGGCAAGACCACGCTCCTCAAGATGCTCCTCGCCGAAGTGCGCCCTACGGAAGGCTCCGTCTTCTTCGAATCGACCGACATCCATTCGCTCCGCAAGAGCGAGATCAACAGCCTCCGCCGCCGCATCGGCACGGTCTTCCAGGACTTCCGCCTCTTGCCGAACCTGACCGCCTACGAGAACATCGCCTTCGCCATGGAGGCGGCGGGCCGCTCGGACGAGGAGATCGCGACCGACGTCCCGCACGTGCTCGACCTGGTGGACCTCGGCAACAAGATGTGGAACTTCCCGCACGAGCTCTCCGGCGGCGAGAAGCAGAGGGTGGCGATCGCGCGTGCTATCATCAATCAGCCGGACGTCATCATCGCGGACGAGCCTACGGGGAACCTCGACCCGGTGAACACCCACGACGTGGTGCAGATCCTGAAGAAGATCAACGACCTCGGCACCACCGTCATCCTGACCACGCACAACAAGGGCGTGATCGACTCCCTGGGGAAGAGAGTGGTCGTGCTCGACGGCGGCAAGCTGGTGAGGGACGACAAGCACGGTAGATATACGATGTAGCCCTTTTTCATATGTTCTGGACCAAATTAAAACGCGTCTCCCGGGCAGGCTTCGTAAACTTCTGGCGGAATAGCTACGTCTCCGTGGCGAGCGTGCTGGTGATGACCATCACGCTCTTCGTCATCGGGCTCCTCCTCTTCGTCGGCGTCGTGCTGAACGCCTCCCTCGCCGAGCTCAAGAACAAGGTGGACATCAACGTCTACTTCCTCCGCTCCGCCGCGGAAGCCGATATCCTCGCGGTGAAGCGGGGCGTGGAAGCGCTTCCGGAGGTGGAGAAGACCGAGTACATCTCCCGGGAGCAGGCGCTCGCGGAATTCCGCGAGCGGCACAAGGATGACCAGCTGACTCTCCAGGCGCTCGACGAGCTCGGAGAGAATCCGCTCGGCGCCGTGCTCAATATCAAGGCGAGGGAGGTCTCCCAGTACGAGGGCATCGCCAAGTTCCTGGAGAGCAAGAACGCCCTCTCTCCCGGCGGCACGCAGATCGTGGACAGGATCAACTACGCCCAGAACCGCCTCGCCATCGAGCGCCTGACCCGCATCATCGAGGCCGCCCGGACCCTCGGCCTCGCCGTCATCGTCATTTTCGGCCTCATTTCCGTCCTCATCACCTTCAACACCATCCGCCTCATCGTGTTCATGTCCCGGGAGGAGATCTCGGTCATGCGGCTCGTGGGCGCCTCCTCCATGTACATCCGCGGCCCCTTCGTGGTGGAGGGCCTCATGTACGGCGCCATCGCGGGCGCCATCACCCTCCTCGTCTTCTGGCCGCTCACGAGCTGGCTCGGCCCCGTCACCGAGAACTTCTTCAGCGGGGTGAACGTCGCGACGTACTACTTCCGCAACTTCTTCCAGATTTTCCTCATCATCATGGGTTCGGGCACTTTCCTAGGGGTGGTGTCAAGCTATCTCGCGGTGCGCAGATACCTTAAAATATAGGTACCCAAAAGGTATCTATGCGGAAGAAGCACCATAAGTACATCTTCGTCATCGGAGGCGTCATGTCCGGAGTCGGCAAAGGCATCGCCACCTCTTCGATCGGCAAGATACTCCAGTCCAAAGGCTTCAAGGTGAATCCGATCAAGATCGATCCCTACCTGAATGTCGACGCGGGAACGATGAACCCCACCGAGCACGGTGAGGTTTTCGTTTTGAAGAGCGGGCTCGAGACGGACCAGGACATGGGCAACTACGAGCGCTTCATGGGCCTCTCGCTCCGCGAAGAGGACTACATGACGAGCGGCATGGTCTACAAGACGGTCATCGAGCGCGAGCGCAACCTGGGCTACAAGGGCAAGTTCGTCGAAGCGATTCCCCATGTCACCGATGAGATCACCCGGCGTATCCAGAAAGCGGCGGATATCAACGGCTCGAGCATTTCCCTCATAGAGATCGGCGGCACGGTAGGCGACTATCAGAACGCGCTCTTCATAGAAGCCGCGCGCGTGCTCAAGCTGCGGAACCCCGACGATGTCATCTTCGTGCTGGTGAGCTACCTCCCGATCCCGAACAAGGTGGGGGAGATGAAGACGCGTCCGACGCAGCATGCAGTGCGCCTTCTCAATTCCTACGGTATCCAGCCCGATTTCATCGTCGGTAGAAGCGAAGTCCCCCTCGACAAGAAGCGCAAGGAGAAGATCGCCATCTGGTGCAATATCCCCGTGGACCACATCATCTCCGCCCCCGACATCGAGAGTATCTACGAAGTGCCTCTTAATTTCGAGAAAGACAACCTGGGCGATACCCTCCTCAAGGCGCTCAAGGTGAAGAAGAGCGGGCGGAAGGCGAGCGATCTCTTGGAGTGGCAGAAATTCGTAAACAAGATCAAGACGGTGGAGAGCGAGGTCAAGATCGCCATCGTGGGGAAGTATTTCGATACCGGCGATTTCGTCCTCTCGGACGCCTATCTCTCGGTGATCGAGGCCATCAAGTTCTCCTCCTGGCACCTCGGCCGGAGGCCGGTCATCACCTGGCTCAACGCCAAGGATTTCGAGAAAGGGAAGGACCTCTCTGCGCTCAAGGAGTATGACGGGGTGATCGTGCCCGGCGGCTTCGGGGAGACGGGCATAGAGGGCAAGATAAACGCCATCCGCTACGTGCGCGAGAACAAGATTCCCTTCTTCGGGCTCTGCTACGGCATGCAGCTTGCCGTGGTAGAGACCGCGCGTAACATCCTCGGCCTCAAGGACGCGCACACGGTGGAGATCAACCCCAAGACCAAGCACCCGGTCATCGACGTGATGCCGGACCAGAAGCAGAAGATCGCGGACAAGAACTTCGGTGGCACCATGCGCCTCGGCTCCTACCTCGCCGTGCTCAAGAAGGGCACCATCGCGCACGAAGCCTACGGCAAGGAATTGGTGGAGGAGCGGCACCGCCATCGCTACGAGGTGAACCCGGCCTACATTGAAAAAATCGCTTCTTCTGGTATGGTGTTTTCCGGCGTCTCGCCCGACGGGAAACTGATGGAGATTGCGGAATTGCCGCGCGAGATCCACCCGTTCTTCCTCGGCACGCAGGCGCATCCCGAGCTCCAGGCGCAGCCTCTGAACCCGCATCCCTTGTTCACGGAATTCATCAAGGCGTCCATCGCGCACGGGAAGGGGCGGACGGGCAGGCAGGAGAAGAAGAAGCCGCTCATCGTAGAGAGGATAGAAGAAGGGGTGATGGAGAAGGCGTAAAATATTGGGAGATCGTCTAATGGTAGGACAACGGACTCTGAATCCGTTAATCTTGGTTCGAGCCCAAGTCTCCCAGCCAGTCACATTGCACGCCTTGACAGGAATGCAGAATCATTGAAATCAAAAAGCGTCTCTCAACAGAGGCGCTTTTTGATTCCGTGCACATCACTCGCTGCAGCACAAACCCTCGTCTTGCGAGGATGGGGGAGGACGTGGATGCACTCCGAACCTGGCTGCGGCATGGTGTGGCGTGAGCATGCGGAGCACAAGGTATAATGGCGGCGTGATTCCCTCCCTGTCAGTTCTGCTTTCTGCATCCCTCTCTGTGAGGGCTCCGCACAACCTATATGCCCATTAAACTCTCTGCAACCAGACTAGACCTCGGCACTGCGCGTCTTGATAACGCCAACCTCCGCGCCTACAGCGAGGTCACGAACGCGCTCGGCTCTGTAAGCGGCGCGACCACTATCAATCTCGCGCTCGGATCTATCGTCACCGCGACCGCGACTGCTGCAGTGACCTGGACTGTCACCAACCCTCCTTCTTCGAGCGGCTACTGCGCGTTCACCTTGGTGCTTACGAACGGCGGCGCTCACACGCAAATCTGGCCTTCCGGCACTAAGTGGCAGAATTCGGTCGCGCCGACACTCTCGGTCATCGGCACCGACGTCCTCACCTTCTTCACCGTAGACGGCGGTACGTCTTGGCAGGGGAGCGTCACCATACAGAACAGCTCGAGTGGGAGTCAGATGTGGGTGTGGGGGGCGAACAACCAAGGCCAACTCGGACTCGGAGATTCGGGAATAGATCGCTCTTCGCCTGTGCAGATCAGCGGGACGTGGGCGCTGGTAAACTTTGGTGGCCACTCATCCTCTCTGAAGCCTGCCGGTTCGTTCTGGATGTGGGGAAACAATAATAACGGCCAGCTCGGCCTCGGCGACACGGTCCTTCGCTCCTCACCCGTTCAAATTACGGGAACATGGGTCTCCGCGGCTTTAGGTGCGGGTTTCTCTGTCGTCCGGCAGGGCAGTGCGGCGTTCGCATGGGGAGTCAACAGTTCTGGGCAGCTTGGCGTCGGCCACGCCTACAGCCGCTCTTCTCCCGTGCAGATTACGGGTACGTGGACGAGCGTAGCTGCGGGCAATAACTTTGCCGCTGCCATGCGCTCCGACAGCTCTTTATGGATATGGGGCAGCGGAAGCAGCGGAAAGCTTGGTCTAGGCGACGCTGCAGCACAGTCATCTCCGACGCAGCTAGCCGGGACATGGGCTTCTATCAGCCTTGGCGGCGCTCATGGCATAGCGCTCCGGAGCGATAGTTCTCTTTGGACGTGGGGATACAATCAGTTTGGCAACCTTGGCCTTGGCAATACAGCCAACCGATCTTCGCCGGTGCAGATAGCGGGAACCTGGGCGCAAGTAAGCGTGGGTGGTTATGCTTCTGCTGCCCTTAAACAGGACGGTTCTTTGTTTGTGTGGGGAATCAATACCAGTGGCAATCTCGGCCTTGGCGATATCACTAACCGCTCTTCCCCGGTGCAGCTCGTCGGGACATGGTCGGAGGTGGTTCTGGGGGGAGGTTCGTCAGCCCCTTTTTCGCTAGGAAGGCGCACGAACGGTTCTCTGTGGGTGTGGGGATCAGGTAGTCAGGGTGTGCTTGGGCTTGGCGATACCACAAGCCGCAATTCTCCGGTGCAGCTTACTGGCACCTGGGCGTCCCTCGCATCGGGGACCAATCACTCCGCCGCCCTCCGCGCTTGATCATTCTGCCGCCAGTGCACCTCTCCACG
This sequence comes from Minisyncoccota bacterium, assembly GCA_035628455.1. Lineage (GTDB taxonomy): Bacteria > Patescibacteriota > Minisyncoccia > Phycocordibacterales > JAKFXT01 > JAIOOV01. The sequence goes on along the minus strand of DASPJT010000026.1, from coordinate 2,560 downwards.
TCTCGCGACACACCAGTCCTCCCGGTAAGCTCCCCGCATGCCCGTCTACCCATGGAGCCCCAGCCTCACGCTTACCGCCGACGACATCGCCGAGTTCAAGCGCCTCTACGAAGCGGAGTTCAACGAGCCTCTCTCAGAGAGCGACGCACTCGCCAAAGCCACGACGGTGATGTTCCTCTACGAGCGGCTGTATATGAGTAAGCTACCGGAGAACCTCGACCATCAGGCGGCTAAGCGCCCCCCATACGCTCCGGAGGCCGGAGCGTCGGGCGAGCCAGGCTGAGGCTGTGATATCATTTTCATCACGCCGAACTTCGCATGCAGGGCCTTCACGGCCTGCATCATCTCCGCGTACTCTTTCGGAGATTCGAGCCGGTAAGTTCTGAGTGCATCCATGTATGTCAGCAGATTAATGGAAGAAAAGAACACAGAAGCAGCGTTACGATGGGTAGTCGGATTATTGAAGGAGCATAATATCCCTTTTCAAATTGCAGGAGGCTTTGCCTCGCGGCTCTATGGTGCAAAGCGCGCACTTGCTGATATTGATATCGGAATTCCCGATGATCGATTCGAGGAGCTCTATGGTGCGGTGAAAGAATATGTGACGTTTGGTCCCGCGCAATACACCGATAAAGAATGGGATCTGAAGCTGATGACGCTTGTCTATCGTGGTCAAGAGATTGATTTTGCAGGAGAGGATTCAATAAAGATTTTTGATAAAGCCAACAGTGCTTGGGTCTCGGCCAACAGCGATCTGTCGCTTGCGCAAAATAGGGAAGTGTACGGCATGACCGTTCCCGTCACCCCTAAGGATGCGTTGATAGCGTATAAGAAAATGCTCGGTCGCGAGGTAGATCTGGCTGATTTGAAAGCTCTGGAATCTTAATCTTATCCACAAATAACGATAAATACATATTGACAAACGATAAGCCCAGAATTAGGCTTAAATCATGAAAAAAGCCTCAACCATATTCCTGCAAATCGTAGTGGCACTTATCGGGCTCGGCATATTGGCGTGGCTCCTGTGGTTCCCTCACACGGAAGGTCGGAACGTGAACGCTACGGTCTTTGAGATTTATTTCAAGGATCCCTTCCTGGCATACATCTATGCGATGTCCATTCCTTTCTTCGTGGGCATCTACCATGCGATCAAAATATTGGGATACATCGGGCGGGATGAGGTGATTTCGCTGAAGGCGGTAGATGCTCTCCGGAAGATAAAGTATTGCGCGCTCATCGTAGCCGGCGCGATCGTGGCTGCGGACGCCTTCCTCATGGTGATGGCGCGGAGGACCGGGGAAGACGCCGCAGGCGCCGTCGCCCTCGGACTCATGATCACCTTCGCCTCCATCGTCATCGCCGTCGCCTCAGCCGTATTCGAGCGGACTCTGCAGAAGGCGGTGGATATAAAATCCGAGAACGACTTAACGGTTTAACATGGCCATTGTCATTAATATCGACGTCTTGCTGGCGAAGCGGAAGATGAGCGTGACTGAGCTCGCTGAGAAAGTCGGTATTACCCTGGCCAATATTTCCGTATTGAAGAACGGCAGGGCGAAAGCGATCAGGTTCTCTACTCTGGAAGCGATCTGCAAGGCGCTCGCGTGCCAGCCGGGCGACATTTTGGAATACAGGAAGTAAGAATCAAGGCCGTTCCATCAACATGCTACAATAAAAGCCTCTCATTAGGCTTTTGTGCGCATAAAAATATCAAAAAAGAGGCTTAAATTGATCTATCTCGGGGGCATAGCCAGCCTCTGTGCTCTCTTTTTCGCGCTCTTCTCCTTTGTGTATGCGAATATCGTCGCTATCGAATATAACCCTGCCGCTGTCGGGGGAGCGGCCGACGAGAAAAAGGATGCGCCGCCTCCCGCGCCCGTCCTCGATGTCGCGCTCTATGACAAGCTCTACAACGCTCTCGCCACATATCCTTCTACAACGCCCTCTACCACGGTGAGGCTCTGGCCTCCCAAGACGCCGCACCCGAAGGCGGGAGCCATACTCCCGTTCCGCCGCATCGTGGCCTACTACGGCAACTTCTACTCCAAGCAGATGGGCGCGCTCGGCAAGTACCCGACGGAGGAGATGATCACGCGCCTCATGGCAGAGGTGGACAAATGGACGGCCGCTGATCCCACGACCCCCGCGATACCCGCGATCAATTACATCGCCATCACGGCGCAGGAAGCTGCAGGGAAGGACGGCAAATACCGCCTGCGCATGCCGCATGACCAGATAGACCATGCGGTAGCGCTCGCGAAGCGCGTGAACGGCATCGTCATCCTCGACGTGCAGGTGGGGCTCAGCACCCTCCAGATCGAGCTCCCGCTCCTCGAGAAGTACCTCAAGATGCCGGAAGTGCACCTCGGCATCGATCCGGAATTCTCCATGAAGACCAAGGCGCGGCCGGGCACGGTCATCGGCTCCTTCTCCGCGGCGGACGTGAACTACGCGGCGAATTACCTGGCCAAGCTCGTGCGAGAGAATGATCTGCCGCCCAAAGTCCTGGTTATCCATCGCTTCACCAAGGGCATGGTCACGGGCTACAAGCAGATCACGC
>DASPJT010000025.1:0-6816 GCA_035628455.1 Minisyncoccota bacterium | reverse complement strand
CCGCCCGGCACGATGGTCTGAGCGGACGGATCGGAGGAAACCGTGATGGCAAGAGCGGCGCCCTTGACCGTCATGGTGTTCATCGCGAACTGGCCGTTCGTGAGGGTGATGGTGTTACCCGTAGTCTGACCCTTCACCGTGGTCCAGTCCGCAGACGGAGTGGTAGACGCGATGATGGTAGCACCAGAGGTGAACGTGGTCGGGACCTTACCCTTGAGGGTGTAAGTCCGCTTGCCCACCGGGTAGGTGATGGTGTCCGAGAAGACGACCTTCTGATTCGTACCGCCGACGAGAGTAGCGTCTACCGGGCCTGCGACGACGGAACCGTTCGAGTCAACGAGGGTTACGTTCGTCAAGAGGTTGCCAGTAGCTGCGATCGAAGACGTGAAGAAGAAGGTGGTCGACTGAACCGTGATCGGCTCGCCCTTGATGTCAGTGTCGTAACCGCCGAGAGGCTGGTTAGGCACGTTGACAGCAATGTTCTGGGACGGGACGGAAGTCGCCTTGGCGATCGTCGTTGCCGTACCGGCGCTCACCGTCACGAGAGAACCGTGGAACCACGGAGTGCCAGCGGTGAACTCAGACGTGCTGTCAGAAGCAGTGCCGGAGCCGTTCGGAGGCGTGATGCCGTAGCCGTAGGTCTCGCCAGTGGCGTAGACGTCGGTGCGGTTAGCGATGTCGAAGCGCACCGTGCGGCCCGCAGCGTTACCACCGACGATGTCTCCCGAGAGATAGATATCCTTGGAGAGACCCTTGTCGATGACGATGCCGGAACCGAAGGTGGCCGTGACGTACTTACCGTCAGCCGAGATGGTCACAGGGTAGTCCGTTCCGTCCACGTTGACCTTCAGGTTAGCAAGGTCGGTCGTGAGGGAAGCGGAACCAGCCTGATTCCAACGGACGGACCAGAGGCGGAGCTTCTCAGCAGAACCCGCAGTGATGCGGATACCGGAGAACTTGTACGCCGTGGTGCCGATCTCCTTGGTCGCCGAGGTGTTCGGATCGAACGAAGAGATGTTGGTCGTCATCGTGCCGATGGCAAGAGACGCGTTGATGGTGTGAGCAGCGCCAGTGATCGGAAGCGAGCCGGAGACCGTGGCGGAGGTGTTCACCGCTACGACCGAGAGCATCGCAACCTGACCAGCGTAGCTGTCCAGGGTTGCTGCCATGTTACCGGCGACGGTGACCGTCTTCGAGGTTCCGCGAGGAACGACGAACGGCTCGCCGACAGTAGCCTGGTTGTTCGAGTTAAGAGTCTTCGCGATGCCGATCTGGACACCGTTCTCATCGAGGAGGACGATGCCGTCGAAGACGGCGTTCTGCGCGAGACCGCCGCGCTCAACCACGAGGCTGTTGACCGTCACGTCACCGTCGTTAGACGCGGTGAGGACGACCTTGGTGAAGGGAACGCGCGAGGCGCTCTCCGGAGCCAAGGAAGCCGCAGGCTGTGCGCCAGGGGCGATCGAGAGACCCGTACCGGCAGGAGTGGTCGGAGTGGTAGGGGTAGTCGGGGTGGTCGGAGTCGTCACAACGACCAAGGAGTTGAGCTTGGCGCGAGTGAGCGGACCGACAGTACCCGTGGTGGAGATTCCGTACTTGGCCTGGAACTTCATCACCGCAGCCCGGGTAGCCGGACCGAAGGTGGTGGTCTCCATGCCAGGAGAACCTGCACCGGAGAGAGCGACGCGAGTCGCCGCATCCCTGTTGAGTGCAATCTGAAGCTGCCTTACCGCCTCGCCCTTCGAGCCGAGCTGAAGGTTGGTGGTGAAGGAATAGCCCGTGCCAGCAGTGGAGCCGCCCGTATTGAGCTGACTCTGAAGCTGGGAAATCATCGCCAAGAGGCTGGCAATCTGCGCCTGAAGCTCTTCAGCAGTGGCGGCGCTTGCAGGCGCCGGCGCAACTACGAAGGACAGGGCCATTGCCACGCCCGCAAAACCGGCGACTACTTTCGCAGTTTTCGATTTTAATGCCATACGTTATTAATTACTGAACGATAGATATGCGGCACTGGTGTGCCGCCTATCATCGGTGTGGAATTTGTCGTCGGAATCGACATACCGACTGCCCACACTGCAGCGTGCACGGGTCGCCCCGCACGCGCTACACAACTATTCCGCACGACCCTAGTTTTCGACGCGGGCCGCGCGGAGTAGCTTGCGAAGTGATAATGGTAATTCAGATAAGCGGAAAAGAGAGGGATTGATCATCCGTTCGGGAATGCTTTGAGTCTGGTGGTTTTCCAGACCTCTATGAAATTGTCAACGATCGGTCTTTTGAAGGGCTATCGGAAACTTCACCGGTTTATCGGTCGTTCAGTATGATGACGGACACGACATAGAATATGTCGTAGCCGTAGCGCGAATTATAGTATTCGCCTCACTCCCCTGCAAAAGTTTTTTGTGGATAACTCCCGAAAAAAGCCTTTATGAGGGGCTTTTTTCTGGGAATAGACCACCCCGGCATGCTCTCATAAAAGGGGCCGGGAGTCAACGCATACAGACTGTGCCCGACTATATAAAGGAAGAAGCCGGCCCCCGAGGGCCGGCCTCGGCGGTTCTGGGACGCTCTTAGCGCGGCGAATAGCGGCTCCAGCGGCGCTCGCCCTCTCTCTTAAGGACACCCTGGGCCACGAGGGCGGAGAGCTCCCGTTGGATAGTCTTTTCTCCCACGCCGCGAATATGCCCGGCGATATCTTTAATACTGAGCGGCTGAGGGCTTTTCTTGATCAGCTCGAAAATGGACAGCGCTCGTTCCTTTATCATCGGCGCAGACTGTCCTTTATGTCCTATATGAAATGCGCGGCGCTCTGCCGTGTCCTCTTTGTCCGGAGAAGGCGAGGGCGAGGCTCCACGAGGGGACTCCGGCGGGCGCGGAGAAGCGAAGGGTACCGGAGGCAGGACATCCGTCCTCAGGAATTCTTCGGAAAGGGGAACGGGCGGCGCAGAGCGCATCTCTACACCTTCTACCGCCCCGAGCACCTGTTCGTATTCCCGCTTGAGCACCTCTGCATTCATAGGAGAGATCATGCGAGCGCCCGAGGCGACCTCGAGGAGGGAGAGTATCTCGAGGATGCGCGTCGCAGGCATCACCGCGCGGGAAGCCGCGGAAGCGAGTATGTCCTTTATAAGGAGGACGGAGAGTTCGCGCAGATCCTGCCGCAGCTTCTCTTCGAGAGAGAGGAAGTCGGTGACCAGGTAGATCGCCGAGGCCAGCTTCTGGCTTTTCTTGAATGCGAAAAGAAGACCGTCATTTCCCTTGAATAGAGCGGTATTCTGGTAGCTCCGGGCCTCAGGGAGAGCTGCGGACTGTTCCTTGTCCTTTTGTTCTATATCGGACATTGTGTCTGTCTTTTATACCACGTACCTGTCTTTTAATCAAGTGTAGCACCGTCCTTGAGCACTGTCCATTAGGGAAATACATATAAATGGCGCTGTGCATGAGGTTTTCCACAGCCTGTGCTAAAATTCTGCTATCTCTATGGCCAAGGCCAACCCTAAGCAGGAGAAGCTCGACGCTCCTCCCTTGAAGAATCCCTGGAGCTCCTTAAAGGAAGGGACCCGTCGCGGCATCCTCGCCGTCCTCTTCGCCTCTGCGGCCATCTTCTTCCTGCTCGCGGCCCTTTCCCTCGCGGGCGTCGCCGGGAACGAAGCCTACGCCTTCCTCTCCTACCTCCTCGGCTACGGCTACTTCCTCCTCCCCATCCTCTTCTTCTTCCTGACCGTCTCTTACGCCCGCCCCAAGCGAGAGGAACCTATCGGACTCAAAGCCTTCGGCTCTCTCCTCTTCGTCATCTCGGGCTTAGGCGTCGGGGCGCTCCTCCTGCCGGAAGCGGGCGGCATCATCGGGAACTCCATCGCCTCCCCTCTCGAGGGCGCCTTCGATTTCTACGCGAGCATCGTGATCCTCGGCGCCGCCCTCCTCATCTCCCTCTTCATCCTCTTCGAGCTCTCCTTCCCAGAAGTCGCTTTCTCCGGCCTCCGCAACCCCTTCAAGAAGAAGACCGAAGAAGGAGACGATCTGCTCCTCCCTCTTGAAGGCGAGAGGATCGGGGAAGAAGAGCCGATGCCCATAGACGCAGGCGAGCCGACAGAAGAAGGCGGCGAGAACGCGAGCCCGGCCCTCGCGAGAGCGAACGCAGAGCCCTCGCAGGCTCTGGAAAAGGGCAGCGGGTACAACTTCAGGATCACGAGCTCCTTCGGCACGCCCTTCGTGCCGCCGCCGCTCTCGCTCCTCGAGAAGGACCGCGGCAAGCCGGCGGTCGGCGACGTGAAGGCGAACGGCAATATCATCAAGCGCACCCTCCAGAACTTCGGCATCGTGGTGGAGATGGACGAGATCTCCATCGGCCCCTCGGTGACCCGATACGCCTTAAAACCGGCTGAAGGCGTGAAGCTCTCCCGCATCGTGGCGCTCCAGAACGACCTCGCGCTCGCGCTCGCCGCTCACCCCATCCGCATCGAGGCGCCCATCCCGGGAAAATCCCTCGTCGGCGTAGAGATTCCGAACAGCGTGAAGGCGACCGTGGGCCTCTCCGGACTCCTATCGAACGACGAGTTCCAGAAGTCTGAGAAGCCGCTTCTCGTCGCGCTCGGCAAGGGCGTCTCCGGCAAGTTCCACTACGCGAATATCGCCAAGATGCCCCACGGCCTCATCGCGGGCGCGACCGGCAGCGGAAAATCCGTGGCCATCCACGTCCTCGTCACTTCCCTCCTCTTCCGGAATTCCCCGGAGAACCTGCGCTTCATCATGGTGGACCCGAAGCGCGTGGAGCTCACTTTGTACAACAAGATCCCCCACCTCCTCACGCCGGTGATCACGGACGCCAAGAAGGCCATCCAGGCCTTGAAGTGGGCCGCCAAGGAGATGGACCGCCGCTACGACATCTTGGAGGCGGAGAGCGTGCGCGACATCGAGTCCTATCACAAGAACGTGCAGAACGGCACGACCAAGAGGAGGGGCGACGGGCCGGAGGCGACGGGCCCCGAGCCGATGCCCTACATTGTCATCATCATCGACGAGCTCGCGGACATCATGCAGGCCTACCCGCGGGAGCTCGAAGCCGCCATCGTGCGCCTCGCTCAGATGAGCCGCGCGGTGGGCATCCACCTCCTGCTCTCCACTCAGCGCCCCTCGGTGAACGTGATCACCGGCCTCATCAAGGCGAACGTCCCCGCCCGCATCGCCCTTCAGGTGGCTTCGCAGATCGATTCCCGCACCATCCTCGACATGGCCGGAGCGGAGAAGCTCCTCGGCGCCGGCGACATGCTCTACCTCTCCGGCGAGATGTCCCAGCCCCAGCGCATCCAGTCCCCCTTCATCTCTGAAGACGAAGTGAAGAAGGTGGTGAAGTTCCTAGCAGAGACCTACAAGGACGAGGTGCCGAACGAGATCAACCTCGGTGCGACGCCGGCGACCGAAGGCGGCATCTTCGCTTCGATGGTTTCCGATGAGGAGGTGGATGACGATATGTACGAGGAAGCCCGCGAAACGGTCATCGCCGCAGGCAAGGCGTCCACCTCCTACCTCCAGCGCAAACTAGGCGTCGGCTACGCGCGCGCCGCCCGCCTCATGGATATCCTCGAGGAAAAGGGCGTCATCGGCCCGGGCTCGGGCTCGAAGCCCCGCGACGTCCTCATCCGTCCTTCTGGGTCTGTCCCCTCCTCTTCCGGCGAAGCCGAGGTGCTATGAGGACTGCGAGCCACTACCTCCGCCCCCTCTTCATCATCCTCATCCTCGGCGGCGCCCTCGTCTACGGCTATTTCCAGGCCCGGGCGTTCCTCGACGGCCCGGTCATCCTCCTCGACTCCCCCCGGGAGGGCGTCCCCCTCACGAGCGCCCTCTTTACTGTCTCCGGCACTATCCGGAACGCGGCCTTCATCAGCCTCGACGGCAGGCAGATTTACACCACGGAAGAGGGCTTTTTCCGAGAGCAGCTCTTAGCCCCTCTGGGCTATACTATAGTCACGCTCAAGGCCCGGGACCGCTTCGGCCATAGCGCAGAAAAAGAGATCGAACTCGTGCGCATTAAGTAACCTTTTTATGCTTAAGACTAAAAAAGAGAAGAAGGAAAAAGAAGCGGTGGGCATCTCCGGCATCGAGGATACGCTCCGCTCCATCCGCACCAAGTTCGGCGACGAGGCCATCATGAAGCTCGGGGACAAGCCGCGCGTGGACGTGGAGGCGATCCCCACCGGCTCGATCGGGCTCGATGCCGCGCTCGGCATCGGCGGACTCCCCCGCGGACGCATCATCGAGATCTTTGGCCCGGAGTCCTCCGGCAAGACGACCCTCGCGCTCCACGTGGTCGCGGAAGCGCAGAAGCGCGGTGGCCTCGCTGCCTACATCGATGCGGAGCACGCCATGGATCCCGAGTACGCCAAGAAGCTCGGCGTGAACATCGAGCACCTCCTCATATCGCAACCGGACACCGGCGAGCAGGCGCTCGAGATAGTAGAGAGCCTGGTGCGCTCCGGAAAATTGGATGTCATTGTCATCGACTCCGTGGCTGCCCTCACCCCCAAGGATGAGATCGAGGGCGACATGGGCGCCCAGCACGTCGGCAAGCAAGCGCGCCTCATGTCCCAGGCCCTGCGCAAATTGACCGCCATCGTCGCGCGGAGCAAGACCATCATCATCTTCATAAACCAGATCCGCATGCAGATCGGCGTCATGTTCGGGAATCCCGAAACGACGACCGGCGGGAAGGCCCTGAAATTCTATTCTTCAATCAGGCTCGACATCCGCCGGATTGCGCAGATCAAAAAAGGCGACGAGGTCATGGGCGGGCGCCACCGCATCAAAGTCGTCAAAAACAAG
>DASPJT010000024.1:0-4677 GCA_035628455.1 Minisyncoccota bacterium | reverse complement strand
TTCGAATGGGAACGAAGCGGCTGAATCGTAGGCCACAAGGGTGGCGGCGCACGGAACGCCCCGGGCTCATAAACTGCGTTCGAGGCGCTCGAACTGTTGCCTGATCTTTTCGCGAGACAGGCGGGAGTACAAGGTGGCGTCGAAGGCGGATTCCGTCCGATGCATTTCCCAGAACGGCTGCTTCTCGACAATGTCCTCGAGGACGGCTGCCAGCTTTTCTGGCTCGAGCGAATCCCGAGGCAGGACGAGCGAATTGTGCGGGGTCAGGAGATTCGCGCTCCTCGCCTTCGCCGCCACCTCCTCCGTGGTGACGAGGTATCTGCCGCAGCTGAGGACTTCGACAGGGATACCAGGACCATGGAAGGCGATGCTGAAATTGTTCTCGAGAAACAGAATGGCGTGGCAGCTGCGGATGAATTCCGGAACTTTCCAATGCGCCACGAAGGGGCGCACTTCGATCTCTTCCTCGGTGAGGCCGAGATCCCGCTTGAGCTCGAGGACAGATGGCAGATGCCGGCCGCCCCATAACGCCTTGACTTGTAGCGCGACGTCCCGCTTCTTCAGGAGGGCAAGCGCCTTCAGAAGCTGAGGAGAGCCCTTGGCTTCATTCACCTTCCCGTACACGCCGAAGACGACTTTCTCCGTGCTTCTCTGGGGCTCGTCGTAGAAAGCGGGAAAGAAGACGTTGCCCGGCACGCGAGACGATGTTGGAGTCTCGACATTTTCAGGGTCCACGCCGAGAGCGATGAGGCTCTCCAGATGCCGCTTCGTGGAGTAGACCTTCTTCGCGCGGCGAAAGACCTCTGCGTACATGCCCCGCAGCTGCTCGGAGGACATGAGCCGGCCGATGTCGCTCCCCGCATTCCGGATGGTGTAAGGGACGCCGGTCAGCATCGAGAGAAGCAAGGCCGCGACTCCGTATGGCTCCAGGTAGAACGCCCAGATCACATCCGGCTTCTCCTTCGCCACCAGATCGAGGCCTAGGGTGACGAGCTTGCTGACAGAAGGATTGCCCTGCGGGATATAGAGATGCCGGCGCTCCTTCTTCGTACTGCGAAGGACGATACTGTCTCTCCTCCAGTACCCCGTAAGGAGCGCCCGATCTTCATCATCGAGCGACAGCCTTGATTCATCCTCCACTTCGTCTGCATTCGTGAGAATGCTGACCTTGTGGCTGAGCTCAGAAAGGTTCTGCGCCAGCCAGTAGGTCTCCGCGCTTACGCCTCCTTGGATAGGAGGGTATTTGCCCACTATAAGGATACGCATCGCTTTCTCCTCTAAAGGAACAGCGGACTGTTCGTGATGCCTCGCTACGCTATAAATTATTTGTAAAGAGTTGTCAACCGAGCTCGCTTGACAATGTCCTGCCAGGATATAGCGTTACCAGAGGACCTCCGGTCTTTCGAAGGTCCATCCACACCCGGAAGGAGACTCGGATGCGTATCGACAAGCCCGGATCAGCCCTGATCCGCGGAATCATGTCCCCGGCAATACTGCTCGCGGGCATCGCCGACTACAAGCACCCCGGCGTGGTCCGGAAGCTCATGCAGAATCACGGCATGAGCCAGGAGGATGCGGAGGAGCTCTTCGAAGACACCAAGCGGTTCCTCTACATCTGCGGCACCAACCCCGACGGGTCATACGGGCCGTCGCATGAAATCGACAAGGGCTGGCACGAGTTCCTGATGTTCACGCAGGACTACCGGAACTTCTGCACACAGCTCTTCGGCCGGTTCATCGACCACCGCCCGAATATGCCCGACGAGGCCGTCGACAGGAAGCGCCCCCGCAGGACGCTCCAGGCCGCCGCCGAAATCTTCGGCGCCGCGAACCTCTCCCGGAACTGGGCCTACCAGTCCGCGAGCGGCGAACTGAAGACGCCCGCGGTGATCCTCGCCAACGAGGCCGGCTACACTGTCGAGGGTCCCTGCGACTCCTGCGGCTGCTCGCCGTGCGAATGAACCTCCGCGGACTCGCGGAGCCTGGGTGGAGCGACCACGTTGTCGCTCCACCCATTTATTTTTGTAAAATTCTCTCCAAGAACGGAAAGACGTACTCGCGGGATATGGCAGGACCGCCGATATGATGCCTTCCACCTTTGACGACGACCGTCTCGTGCTCCTTCCCTAATTCAAGGAGCTTCCTGTCGAGCAACAAAGCCTGCTCGACAGAGACAACATCGTCGCTGTCTCCATGCAGGATGAGCAGCGGGCACCGGAGAGAATTCATCCGCCCCACAGAACTTCTGAGCCGATACGCTTCCGGAGTTCCCCCCGTCTCTTCCACCAGATTCCGCAGAATCTCCGGATCTTTCCCCGACCATCCGGCATTCATCTCCATGTCATACACTCCGGACACAAGGATTCCCGCTGCGAACAGTGCGGGGTGATCCACCACTAAGGCCGAAGCTACCGTGGCTCCTCTCGATACGCCCCACACGACTACCTTGTTCGGATCCAAGCTCTGAGGATATTCCGCAAGGACAGCCTCGATCAGCTTCGCTATAGCAGCGACAGTCTTGGGGCCACAGTAATCCCTCTTTCCCGTAGACAGGCCGAAACCGATCTGCGAAGGCATGAGCACCGCATATCCCCTCTTTGTCATACGTTGAGCTGGCGCCAGTAATTCCCATCCGCCCCCCGTATTATGGCCGTGTATAAAAACCACCAAAGGGCTCTTTTCTCCCTCTTTTTGTTCAGGAAATAAAATAAGTCCCTCCTGGACTTCGCCGGCTTCAATAGAAACGAGCAATTGTTTGAGATGTATATCGTTTATATCCATAAGTGCGTTGCGGCAGTATAACGCATATTTGACTATATGAAAATATAATGCATAATTTAAAAAGCGAGTAATCACGGGAGAGAGGAATGCCCCCCACAAGGAGAAGACGGAGGGGGGCTATCCACCGCCCCCCATTGGACGAAACAATCACCCGTGGCCACTTCGGGCTTGTAGCCCGCGGATGGCCCTTCGAAGGAATGTTCGATGAAAACGGAGGTCTTACCTCGTCCGTCTACGGACAAGATGTGTACCGGCTCAACGAAGGCCCGGTCGATCTTGTTCACCGGACAGCCGACGAGGAGATCCCCGTCACATTCGCCGACAGAATCATCGACGCAGACCATCTGGCCGGCAAGCGCGTCAGGGATGACGCCGAGCACTGGCTATCCCGGCACGATCCCCGCCGGAAGAGGTAAAGGAACTACAGACGTCAGGAGCCGAGCACGCCCGCTCGGCTCCTATTTTTTATCCGACAGTCCTAGCAGAGGTATTTATTTTAGAGAAAGCAAAGCCACCTTCCGGCCGACACGTAGAAGCTCCACACCCTTGGCTGAAAATGTCTGATCCGGTGTTTCAATAAGCCTGTTATTCATATACACCCCCCTCCCCTCGATGAGGCGGCGGGCTTCGGATTTGGAAGGCGCGAGACCTGCGGCCACCAAGGCATCGACTACGCTCGAACCTTCTGCGACGACCGCGCTCGGCATGCTGCGGAGGAGAGAATCGATTTCAGGCTGCGAGAGGGATGAAAGAGACAGCGCATCCCCGAAAACGAGATCGGAAACGCGCTTAGCGTTCCGGGCCGCTTCCTCGCCGTGCACGAGCTTAGTGGCCTCGAAAGCGAGGAGCTCCTGCGCGATCCTTTTCGCAGGATCGGCAGAGTGCTCCGCCACAATCTCCGCTATCCGCTCGAGCGGAAGGAAGGTGAAGATCTTCAGGTAGTCTTCCACCCCCTCATCAGAGACGTTGACCCAGAACTGGTAGAACGCGAAGGGGGAGGTCTTTTCCGGGTCGATCCACACCGCGTTCCCCTCCGACTTGCCGAACTTCTTGCCGCTCTTCTTGTCGATGATCATGGGCGCAGTCAGAGCGTAGGCAGCCGCCCCCTCCTTACGGCGGATCAGCTCCACTCCCGAGAGGATGTTGGTCCACTGATCGGAGCCGCCCACCTGAAGGTCTACTCCTTCTGTCTTGAAGAGATGCAAGTAATCGTAGCCCTGGAGGAGCGAGTAAGAGAATTCCGTGAAAGAGAGCGGATCTTCCGCATCCAATCTTTTCTTTATTATCTCCCTCTTGATGAGCTGGTTTACGGTGAAGTGCTTGGCGATATCCCGCAGGAATTCGATTATCCCGAGCTTCGTGAGCCACTCCGCGTTGTTGAAAATGGGATACTGCTTCCCCCCGAAAATCTTCCCGAGCTGGGCGCGGATAGCCGCCGTATTCCTCTCAACCGTCTCCGCGTCGAGGAGGACGCGCTCCCCGCTCTCGCGCGGATCCCCGATCATGCCCGTGCCCCCGCCGACGATGAAGACCACGTCGTGTCCCGCGTCCGCGAGATGCTTCATGAGGAAGATCGGTACCAGATTCCCCACATGGAAGGAGTCCGCCGTCGGATCGATGCCGAGATAGACCTTGCGCTTCTCGGCGAGAAAGGCGTTCATATCGCCGGCTTCCTGCTCCACGAGGCCGCGGTCCTTCAAAGCTTTAGCGATATTAGTGACAGACATAGGTGCACTATAAGAAATACGGGATGCGGTGACAAGAAGAACGATCCTTACAGAGCTGCGATCCGCGACATGACCTCCTGCGCTTCCTCATGAGGACAAATCAGCTGAGACGCTCTTCGCGAGCGCGCTCCCTTCGCGAAGAGATGTACGCGAGGAGGACGAAGAAGAG
>DASPJT010000023.1:0-3305 GCA_035628455.1 Minisyncoccota bacterium | reverse complement strand
GTACGAGCGGAGCGCCTTGGTGAAGCTCCTCTCCGCCCCCGGGGAGGAGCAGGAGGTCATGATCGGGTCGAGCACCCCGGCGAAGGCGATCGGCGTCGGCGGCGGGAACTTCCGCATCCTCCTCCCGAAGGGGTCGGCTGTTGCGGTGGGGGATCCGATCGTCTTCCCGTCGATCAGCCCGCGGATATTCGGGAAGGTGGAGGAGATCGAGTCGGATGCGTCGGATACCTTCGAGCGCGTGTACTTCCAGAGCCCGGTGAATCTCTTCGAGCTTCGCTGGATCGAGATCCTTCAGCCCTGATATGAACCGCCTCCGCCTCGCCTATGACCTCATCCTCGCCGTTCTCTTCTTCTTTATGCCGTGGTGGGCGCTCTTCCTCCTCACGCTCCCGGGGCTCGCGCTCTACGCCTGGTTCGGAGAGGTGATCGTCCTCGGGCTCGCTATCGACCTCCTCTTCCGCGCGCCTGCGAGTGGGGTGACTCCTCTCTGGGGAACGCTCCTCGCGCTCCTCCTGCTCCTCCTCTCGCGCACGGCGAAGCGCGGCTTACGTTTCCATACCCCCTATGCGGCAGACACTCGTTAACCGTCTTAAAAAGATCTTCGCCCGGCGCCGGGCGAACCCGCTCGTCGATCCGGACGAGATGTTCTTCGACGCGCACAACCTCTCCTCCTTCCGGGCAGAGCAGTTCGAAGGGCGCCTCGAGCGGCCGATCGGCAAGCGCTCCCTCTACGGCCTCCTCGGCTTCTTCTTCCTGACCGCGGCCGTCTTCGGCTACCAGATCTGGGGCCTCCAGATCGCGGAGGGGGCGGCGTATCGGGAGAAGAGCGAGAAGAACCGCCTCAAGCACACCCTCATCTTCGCGGAGCGTGGGCGCATCCTCGACCGGAGGGGCGTCGAGCTCGCCTGGAATGTCCCGCGCTCGGGGGACGAGGTCTCCGAGCGCGCCTACACGGCGCTCCCCGGCTTCGGCCACCTCCTCGGCTACGTGAGCTATCCGCAGAAGGACCGGGCGGGCAACTATTTCTCCTACGAATTCGAAGGCAAGGACGGGGTGGAGAAGGAATATGCCGCGCGCCTCGGAGGCGAGAACGGCATCAAGATAACCGAGACGGACGTGCATGGCGTCGTGGAATCCGAGAGCGTGCTCGAGCCTCCCGTCCACGGAGAGGATCTCACCCTCTCGGTGGATGCGGAGGTGCAATCCGTGCTGTACAAGGGTATGGAGGAGCTTGCCGGGAAGGTGGGCTTCGAAGGCGGCGCCGCCGTCATCATGGACGTGCACACGGGTGAGCTCCTCGCCATGACGAGCTACCCCGAGTACAAGAGCCACGTGCTCTCGGACGGGGAGGACAGGGAAGAGATCGCCCGCTACAACTCTTCCAAGAGCTCCCTTTTCCTCAACCGCGTCGCCGCGGGCGTGTACACTCCCGGCTCCATCGTGAAGCCCTTCGTGGCGGCCGCCGCGCTCACTGAAGGCATCATTGATCCCGCAAAGCAGATCCTCTCCACCGGCTCCATCTCCATCCCGAATCCCTACGTCAAAGGCAAGGATTCGGTCTTCTCCGACTGGAAGGCGCACGGTTGGGTGGACATGCGCCACGCCATCGCCGTCTCCTCGAACGTGTACTTCTACGAGATCGGCGGCGGATACAAGGACCAGGCGGGCCTCGGCATCAGCCGCCTCGAGAAATATTTCCGCATGTTCGGCTTCGGCGAGGGGACCGGCATAGATCTCCCGAGCGAGAACGTCGGCACCATACCGAATCCGGAATGGAAGGCGCGGAACTTCGACGGCGAGCCGTGGCGCCTCGGGGACACCTACTTCACTTCGATCGGCCAGTACGGCATGCAGGTGACGCCCTTGCAGGCGGTGCGCGCCATCGCCGCGGTCGCGAACGGCGGGTCGCTCCGCACGCCCTCCGTAGCGGAGGGGAACCATCTCGAATCCGTGCGCCTGCCGCTCGATCCGAAGGACCTGCAGATAGTCCGGGAGGGCATGCGCATGGGCGCGCTCGAAGGCACCGCCCGCGCCCTCAATGTCCCGTATGTGCAGGTAGCGGGGAAGACGGGTACGGCGGAGCTTGGCGTATCCAAAGAGAAGGTCAATTCCTGGGTGATGGGGTTCTTCCCATATGAAGCGCCGCGGTATGCCTTCATCGTGATGATGGAGAAGGGCCCGCGGCAGAACCTCACCGGAGCGGCCTTCGTGATGCGCGGGCTCCTCGATTGGATGAGCGTGCACCGGCCGGAATATCTCAAGGCGGAAGCCGTCCTCTAGGGCTATTCTGCGTTGACTTTTGAAGAAAGTAAGTTAGTATGTGCCCCTAACACGCCTATATGCCAGAAGAAAAAGAATACCTGACGCAGGAGAAATTCGACGAGCTTTCCGCTGAGCTGAAGCACCTCAAGACCACCCGCCGCAAGGAGATCGCGGACAGCCTCGAATACGCCAAATCCCTCGGCGATCTCTCCGAGAACGCGGAGTACCAGGAAGCCCGCGAGCTCCAGACCACTCTCGAGGAGCGCATCACCAAGCTCGAGAGCGTTCTTAAGTCTGCAGTCATCGTCTCCGAGCGCCACAGCGACACGGTGGGCGTCGGCTCCTTCGTGGTGGTGAAGAAAGAGGGCGCTTCAGACACTCAGCGCTACAGCATCGTCGGCTCCGAGGAGGCCAACAGCTCCCAGGGCCGTATCTCCAACCGCTCGCCTCTCGGCGAGGCACTCATGGGCAGGAAGCGCGGGGAGATGGTCACGGTTGCTACTCCGAAAGGCCCGAGCAGGTACGAGGTGGTGGAGATTGAGAAGTAAGCGCTCGCGACTAAGTTTGAATTCATGAAATCCCGCCTAGAAGCGGGATTTCTTTTTTATTTGTTTAAATGTAGTCTTAGATTCATGTTTTGGGCCGATCGTATAGCTGACGAATTCCTGGCGTCTCCGCGCGGAAAGGGGAAGGAGCGGCTCGTCCTCCGGGACGAGAAGACCATGTCCGGGCGCGTCCACGTGGGCAGCATGCGGAGCGTCGCTCTCCATGGAGCGCTGAGCGAGGTTCTCACGGAGCGGGGTGTGGCGCATGATTTCCTCTACGAGGTGAACGATTTCGACGCGTTCGACAGCGTGCCTGCGTATCTCGACAAGGAGAAATTCACGCCGCACCTCGGGAAGCCGCTCTTCGCCGTCCCTTCGCCGGACGACAGCGCTCCTAACTATGCCGAATATTTCGCTAAGGAATACTGCGGGGTCATCACTGCTTCGGGTTTCGCTCCCTCTTTCTATCGCTCGAGTGAGAAGTATCGCTCCGGTGCC
>DASPJT010000022.1:0-7237 GCA_035628455.1 Minisyncoccota bacterium | reverse complement strand
CATGAGCTCCGCGCAGATCTCCACCGTCTACCAGACGATCGGGCACGCCACCAGGATCGACCAGCTCGCGAATACCACCATCTCCACGCCGACGGTGAGCGGAGGCTCGTGGAGCGGCGCCTCTCTCACCGGCGCGACGAGCATCGCCGCGCTCACCCTGAGCACGGCGACCACGACTGCGGAGAACGGGTTCAATATCACCGCCGGCTGTTTCGCGGTGAACGGCACCTGTATCGGCTCGGGCTCTGGCTCCGGTACGGTTGGCTCCGGCACGCAGGGATACTTCCCGTTCTACAACGGTTCCGGCACGACGCTTACCGCCACCTCCTCCATCTACCTTACCCAGGGAGGAAATATCGGCATCGGCACCACCTCGCCTTCGACCCAGCTCGGCGTGCAGGGGAGCATCCTGGTTTCCGGCACGACGACGACGGGAGCGCTTACGGCGACCGGTACGGTGACCTTCTCTTCGGGGCTTGCGGCGACTTCCGGCGGTACGGGGCAGACCACCTTCACGACCGGCGACATCCTCTATGCTTCTGGCGCGAACACGCTCGCCAAGCTCGCCGTAGGTTCTAACGGCCAGGTGCTCAAGCTCGCGGGCGGAGTGCCGACGTGGGCGGCGGACAACACGGGCGGCGGCGGGGGAGGGAGCGGCTTCTTCTCCACGACCACGAACGATATGATCATCTATCCGGCTGACACGGCGGATATCCTGGTGCTCGGCTCGAACGCGACCACCACCACGGGGAACATTTTTGAAACGGTGGGTAATGTGAAGATAGGCGGACAGCTCCTCGTGACGAGCTCCACTTCGCTCCAGAACTTTACTGGTGCGAACGCGACTGTTACGAACGCGACGACTACCTCGATCTTCTCCGATGTGGCTTCTTCCACGCGGCTCTTCACTTCTAACTTCACTCTCGGCCGCGTCTCCGGCTTCCTCAAGGCGACGGCTGGCGCAGTCGCGACGGCACTTATCGACCTTGCGGCGGATGTAACGGGAATTCTACCGGTCTCAAACGGCGGTACCGGCGTAGCGACCTTACCCGCAGGAAGTTTCTTGGTGGGTAACGGCACGAGCGCAGTAACAAGCACGTCTTCACCGACGGTTGCTTATGTGGTAGCAACTTCTTCTACGGCTACTTCCACCTTTGCAGGAGCTGTAGGAGTGGGCACCACGACTCCGGCGAACACTTTCGCGCTGACTGGTAGCGCGTATATCACCGGCGGATTGGGAATCGGAGTAGCAAACCCTGGTTCGTATGGTCTGAGTATTAGCGGGAAGAGCGTATCTGTCCTTGGGGGCATTATCCAGGTTCAGGGTGGTTCTGCGGGTTCACCTTCCTATGCGTTCACGAGCGATGGGAATAGCGGTATGTTCCTGCCTTCGGCGAGCACGCTCGCGTTCAGTACTAACAGTACGGAGCGCGCTCGTTTCGATTCAAGCGGCCTCTTCGGTATCGGCACCACCTCTCCTTGGGCCAAGCTTGCAGTGAACCCGGCAGCAGGGGATACCAACCAATTTGTCGTCGGTTCTTCGACAGCGACGAGTTTCTTAATCACAAATGCAGGAAATCTCCGTGTGGGAGTTACTAACGGTTCGAACAGAAGTGAGAATAATACCTTCTCTGGTTTTTCAGGATTTGGTGATCCTAACCAGTCGAGCCCCTTCGTTATTGTCGGTAATACCGGAGCTGGTGTAGGTGTGCTCGGTTCGGCCAGCAACCACGATCTTCAGGTTCGCACGAATAATACCGAGGTTGCTCGGTTTACTACCGGCGGCACTCTTGGTATCGGTACGACGACGCCAGTTTCTACGTCGCAACTCACGCTTACCGGAACGGACGCCCAGCTCACCTTTACCCGCGGAGCGGGGAGCGCGACTGGCTACATAGGTACTGCCGGCGCCTTCGGGTCTGCGAGCACGGACGATCTTCGTCTCCGCTCTGACGGTTCAAACATCCTCTTCGGCTTCAGCGGAACGGAAACAGTGAGATTTACGAGCGGTGGAAGGGCTGGTTTTGGCACCACTTCTCCGTTTGCGAAGCTCTCGGTGCATGCAAATAACGGAGATACGAACACGCGCCTCTTTGAAATAGCTTCCTCTACTGCAAGTGCGACAAGCTCGCTCTTTACGGTACTAAACAACGGCAATGTAGGCATAGGAGCGGCTACTCCGAATACTGGATTGGATGTGCGTAGAGCGGGCAGCAATAATGTCTATATTGCCTACGGTCCTACTTCTGACGGTTCTATAACCAACCAACAAAGACTTGAGAGTGACGGATCAGGTGGAAGTATGCGTATTTCTTCCCCGGCCGCTGTCTTCCTGAATGCGGGCAATAATAAGTTCTCGTTCTCTCAGTCGACTACTTGCGAAGTCGGTTCCGTCAATTGCTTCACCTCCACCAGCGCCGGCGTAGGTACGACCTCGCCCATGGCTAAGCTCTCGGTGCACGCAAACAATGGAGACACGGCAACTTCTCTCTTTAACGTTGCCTCATCTACCGCAAGCGCGACCACTTCTCTATTCAATATCTCGAACACGGGCGTCATCACGTCGAATGCGTCCGCCACCTCCACCTTTGCGGCGGGTATCCAGACGACGGCGCTCAATGTGACCGGCGCCACCTCCACCTTCGCGAACGGCATACAGATAGCAGCCGGCTGTTATCGTATGCCTGACGGCACTTGTGCGGGAGCGGGCGGCTCTTCTCTCACGGGTACTCAGGGCCAGATTGCCTACTTCAGCGGCACGGATACTGCTGTCGGCACCTCCCAGCTCTTTCTCTCTACCGGCAACCTCTTCGGCATCGGCTCCACCACTCCCTTCGCCAAGCTCTCGGTGAACCCGGTCGCCGGCGACACCAACCAGTTCGTGGTGGGGTCGTCCACGCGGACCAGTCTCCTCATCAACAACGCGGGCATGGTGGGCATCGCCACCACCTCGCCCTTCGCGCGCTTCGCCATCAATCCGCTCGCGGGCGACGCCAATCAGTTCTTGGTCGGCTCTTCCACCACCTCTTTCATCATCAATCCGGCGGGCAAGGTGGGTATCGGCCTCACCGCTCCGGCGACGAGACTCGACATCTTTGAAGCGAACGCCGCCGCCCAGCTCCGCCTCACCAAGAGCGCCTCCCTCTATTCCGAGCTCACCGTGGACTCGACCGGTGACCTGACCGTCTCTGCGGCCGGCGGCGACATCTACTCTCTCACCGAGAACCTCTGGGTCTGCGACGGCGGCTCGTGTCCGGCGCTCACGGCCACCTCGACCGCGGGCAACGTATTCGTGGAGAACGCGGTCACCTTCGGGAACGGCTTCAGTTTCCGCCAGATCTCCGTCAACGAGCTCGGCCTCTACAACGCCTCTTCGAGCCTCCTCATGATCTTCGATCAGGGCAACTAATTAAGCGGGGACTAGTCGGGGATACCTATATATAGGTAGAATGCCCTCACTATGGAGGGGGTATTGAAAGAACTATCGCTTCTTGCCCGGACGCTGTTCGGCTGGTTCTGCCTTTTCGCCATCCTTGCCCTCATCCTCTTCTCCGTCGGCTTCCGCGATGCGCAGGTCTGGGGGACCCTTCTCCCGGTGCCTTCCTTCACGAGCATTCCGACGGCCATACAGATATTCCAGGATATCCGGGAGGATCTTCTCCCCCCAGGCGTGCGCCTCATCTCCCTCTCTCCCTTCGCGGGCTTCGTGACCCAGGTCTCGGTGGCGCTCCTCGCTTCCTTCATCCTGACCCTGCCGGTCCTGCTCTACCGCATCCTCGCCTACGTCTCTCCGGCGCTTCACGAGGCGGAGCGGCGGCTCATGCTCATCGTGCTCATCCCGTCCTTCCTCCTCTTCCTCGCCGGGGTGACGTTCGCGTATCAGCTCGTCATCCCTACCACCTTCACAATCCTCTACTCCTTCGCGCCGGAGCTCGGCGCGGAGCCCTTCTTTCTGGTGAACGAGTTCCTCTCCACGGCGGCGTTTCTTATGATTTCGGTCGGGCTCATGTTCCTCGTGCCGGTGATGATGGTCTTCCTCTCCGCGATCCGCCTCATCGAGGCCTCCTTCTGGCGCGCCTGGTGGCGCCACTCCCTCCTCGGGTTCCTCCTCTTTGCGGCTTTCGTGACTCCGGACGGGAGCGGCATCACCATGCTCATGCTCTCCCTCCCCATGGCCGCTCTCTATGCGGGGGGGCTTGCGGCAGCCGCGTACCTCGAGCGCCGGAGGTTTTCGGGGGATAAGCGGGGTGGTACACTAGGGGAGTGATTGCTAGAATATCCTTAATACTCTTATGTTCGGACTAGGCATACCTGAAGTACTCGTCATCCTCATCGTCTTCGCCATCCTCTTCTTCGGGAGCGGCAAGGTGGTGGAATTCGCGCGGTCTCTCGGCAAGGTGGCAGGGGAGTTCAAGAAAGGGAAGCGGGAGATGGAGGACGAGCTCCGGGAATCGGAGAAGTCCGGCAAGAACTAGCGCCTATGCAGGAACGAATCCGATCATTATTCAAACGCACTGAGGTGGATCTCTCCCGCCGCAACGTCCTCAAGTTCCTCCTCGTCGGTGGCGCCGCCTTCACTCTCGGCAAGCTCGCCGGCCCCATCACCTCCTTCTTCACCGGAGAGCGCGTGCTCCACGAGGCCATCTTCACCAACTTCCGGGTGACGGAGACCAACAAGACCCTCACCTTCGCGGACAAGGACGGCACCCCCATTTTCATCATCGACAAGGACGCGTTCTGATCCGACGGCTTGCGGCGTATAGGTTTTGAGACGGCCCTCCTTGAAGGGGGCCGTTTTTTATTGTCTATACGCCAAAGGCGCGAGCTTTTCTGCTACCATACCCCTGCTTATGGAGCCCCATGAGATGACCATCGTCGCCCAGCTCCGCGCCAATCTGCGCGGGGATTTCGAGACCGGCTGGAAGATAGCCCAGCACCTCGAGAAGACCATGCCGCACAACAACCGGGTGGCCTTCAACCGCGGCTGGCACCTCCTCCAGCAGGGCGATCTCCAGGGCGGCCTCGCGCTCCTCGACCGGGGGCGCTTCGAGAAGGTGTTCGGGTCCCCGGCGCTGCCCTGCGGCACGCCGATCTGGAACCAGGATCTCGGCACCTCCGGCAAGACCATCCTCCTCCGGAGCGAAGGGGGGTTAGGGGATGAGATGATCAACGTGCGCTTCGCGACGCTCCTCGCGGAGCAGGGCGCCCGCGTGGTGGTCGCCGCGAGCGACGGCCTCCACTCCCTCTTTTCCCGCGTGAAGGGCGTTGCGGAAGTGGTCGCGCACAAGGATGTCTGCGCCACGAAGCATGACGCCTGGGTACCGGCCATGTCGGCCGCGCGCCTCCTCGGGCTCACCTACGACACGCTTCCGGGGAAGGCCTACCTCTCCGCCGATCCGGCGCATGTGGAGAAATGGAAGGGCATAGTGAACGGGCCGGGGCTGAAGATAGGCATCCGCTGGTCGGGGAACCCGCAGTTCGAGCACGAGCAGTACCGCCGCTTCGATCCCGCGCCCCTCATCGCCCTCTCGAAGATCCCCGGCGTCTCCGTCTACAGCCTGCAGCGGGATGCTGACCTCCGCGAATTGCCGCCCGAGGTGACGGACCTCAAGGACACGCTCGAGACCTGGGAGGATACCGCCGGCGCCATCGCGAATCTCGACCTCGTGATCACTTCCTGCACCGCGGTCGCGCACCTCGCGGCGGGGATGGGCAAGGAGACTTGGGTCATCGTGCCCATACTCCCGTACTATATGTGGGCTCTGCCGGGGGAGCGCTCCCCGTGGTACGAATCCGTACGCGTCTTCCGCCAGGAAGCCTTCGGTGATTGGAAGGCGCCCCTGGAGAAGGTCTTCCGGGAGGTCTCCTCCCGCGCGGGGTATACGGAGCCCGAGTCTCTCATGCCGGCGCTTCAGCCCACGCCCGCGCCGGACGTCTCCTATATGCCGAAGGAACCGCTCGCGCCTCTCCCGAAGAGCGCGCAGACGAGCCCGCTCCCTCAGAGCACGGGAGACGCCTACGCTCTCCATTTCATCGCCGGGCTCCCGCGCTCCGGCTCGACCGTGCTGACCTCGCTCCTCGCGCAGAATCCGCGCGTCCATGGCGCGCCGGTCTCCGGCCTCGTGGACATCTTCTCCGGCATCTACTCGAACTGGGACAAGATCGGCTCGCACATGGAGTCCCCTAACCGGGAGGCGAAGCGCGATGTCCTCCTCGCGGCTCTCCGCTCCTATCACCTCTCCGCGGGGAAGCCGGTAGTCGCGGACAAGAGCCGCGGCTGGATCTCGCACGTCGCGCTCCTCGAGGAAGTCCTCGGCCGCAAGGTGAAGATCATCGTGCCAGTGCGCCCCATCGTGGAGATACTCGCCTCCTTCGAGAAGCTCCGCGCCAAGGACCCGCTCGAGCTCACCGGCGCGGACGAGGCGCTCGGCGCGGGCTCGACGGTGGCGAGCCGCGCGCAGTACTTCGCCGGCCCCGGCGGCCCTATCGGCGTCGCCTACAACGCGACCAAGGAGGCGGTCCAGCGCGGCTACATGGACCGGCTCCTCTTCGTCGACTACAACAAGCTGGTCACGAATCCGGAGAAGGAGATGCGGCGCATTTACGAGTTCTGGAACGAGCCGTATTTCGCGCACGATTTCAATAACATCAAGCAGCTCGGGCGCTACGAGAGCCTCAAACCCCACGGCTTCTCCGGGCTCCACGACATCCGGCCGTCCATCGAGCGGCAATCGGCCTCCCCGGTAGACATCCTCGGCGGGGAAGTGGTGGCTATCTATGCGCATCCGGAGCCGTGGGAGGCGTGGGTCTAGGAAATCACATACAAAACAAAGAAGCCGCCACACAAGTCGCTTGAGTGGCGGCTTCTTCGTGTGACGGCTCGTATTCCTACTTGGCGAGATCGATGCATTCCGCGGGTACCAGGATGAGGATCCCAATCTCGCCCTTGTCCTGATCATAGTCGGTGACGTCGATGATCACGCAGAGCTGATCGTGCCACCGGAGGAGGATAGCTGCATCTCCTGCGAGCAGGTTGTATTCCCGGGAAAGGCAGTTCCTCCATTCCGGCGGCAGGCTTTCGCTGACCGCGTCGCTTGAGTCGCCCCATTGGAAGAAGGGGATATGAAGGGCTCGGAGCACCTCTTCGGGGAGCTTCTGGCTCCTGGTCGGGTTCTTGCTCTTCTGCGAGTACAGCTCCCTCATTGCGGAGAGGGGGACCTTGGTCTTCTTAGACGGC
>DASPJT010000021.1:0-6752 GCA_035628455.1 Minisyncoccota bacterium | reverse complement strand
ATAGCGCCATGGCTAAGGCGTCTAAACAGGCTCTAGAGCGTGCGGCGCTCCTCCGCGAGACCATCAACCGCCACCGCCACCTCTACCATGTGGAGGACCGGCAGGAGATCTCGGACGAGGCGCTCGACTCCCTCAAGGACGAGCTCACAAAGCTCGAAGAAGCGTATCCCGAGCTCGTCACCCCCGACTCTCCGACCCAGAGGGTCGCTGGAGAGCCGCGCAAGGATCTCCCCAAGGTGCGACATCGTGTCGCGCAGTGGTCCTTCAACGACTGCTTCTCTCCCGCAGAGCTCCGCGAATTCGATGCGCGGGTCAAGCGCTTCGCGGGGCTTCCTCCGGATGCGGAGGTCGCCTATACCTGCGAGCTCAAGATAGACGGGCTCAAGGTCATCCTCGAATACACGGCGGGGATCCTCTCCCGCGCGGCTACCCGGGGAAACGGCGTCGTGGGCGAGGACGTGACCCACAACGTGCGCACCATGGAGTCCGTGCCGCTCTCGCTCACCGAGAAGGCGGACATCATTGTCGAAGGGGAGGTGTGGATGGGTAAGCGTACTCTTGCGGCGCTCAACAAGGAGCGCGCCAAGAGAGGGGAAGAGCCCTTCGCGAACCCGCGCAATGTCGCCGCCGGTTCCGTGCGCCAGCTTGATCCGAAGATAGCGGCTTCCCGCAGGCTCGAGACTTTCATATACGACATCTCTCTCTTCGGCGGACGGATCCCTGCGAGCCAACACGAGGAACTCGCGCTCCTCCGGGAATTAGGCTTCAAGGTGAACCCGCATGCGGAGCGTGTCACGGGTATCGAAGGCGCGGTCGCCTTCTGGGAGAAGTGGCAGAAGAAGGCGCCGAAGGAGGACTATCAGATCGACGGGATCGTAGTGAAGGTGGACGAGCGCGCCCTCCAGGAGAAGCTCGGCTACACCGGAAAAGCCCCCCGCTTCGCCATTGCCTTCAAGTTCCCGGCGGAGCAGGTCACCACTGTAGTGGAAGACATCGTACTCCAGGTGGGGCGCACCGGCGTGCTCACGCCGGTAGCGAAGCTCCGCCCCGTCCTCGTATATGGCTCCGTGGTCTCCCGCGCGACTTTGCATAACGAAGACGAGATCAGGCGGCTCGACGTGCGCATCGGGGATACGGTAGTCCTCCAGAAGGCGGGCGACGTGATCCCGGATATCGTCTCGGTCGTGACAGAACTGCGTACCGGTAAGGAGAAGCCGTACACATTCCCGAAGCGTGTGGAAGCTTGCGGCGGGGACGGCGCGATCGAGCGCGTCCCGGGGCAGGCCGCGTGGCGCTGCGTCGATCGGAAATCCTTCGCGCAGCTGAAGCGCCAGCTCTACCACTTCGCCGGGAAGCAGGCCTTCGATATCGACGGCTTAGGGCCGAAGCAGATCGACCTCTTCCTCGAGCATCAGCTCATCTCTTCCGGCGCGGACATCTTCACCCTGGAGAAAGGGGACCTCCTTGCGCTCCCGCGGTTTGCGGAGAAATCCGCGGACAACCTGATCGCGGCCATAGAGAAGGCGCGGAAGGTGGAGCTACCGCGGCTCCTCATCGCCCTCTCCATCCCCCAGGTGGGGGAGGAGACGGCCTACGATCTCGCGAAGCACTTCGGTACGATCGGGAAGATCCGCAAGGCTCGCAAAGAGGAATTCCTGGCGATCTCCGGCATCGGCGAGGTCGTCGCCGACTCCCTCATCACCTGGTTCTCCGACACAGAGCATGCGCAGGCGCTCGACACCCTGCTTTCCCGCGTGAAGGTGACGGGAGGGGCGCTCGCGCGGCGCGCCGATCAGCGCCTCGCCGGGAAGACCCTCGTGCTCACGGGGACTCTTGAAGGTCTCTCCCGGGACGAAGCCAAGGAGCGTATCCGCTCTGCGGGCGGAGAACTCTCGTCGAGCGTTTCCAAGAATACGAGCTACGTGGTCGCAGGGGAGAACCCGGGTTCGAAGTACGACAAGGCTAAGGAGCTCGGGGTGCCCATCCTCTCGGAGAGTGATTTTCTGAAGCTCCTGGGTTAGGATGCGTAAGAAGCGTATGTCTAAGGCTCTCCAGGAATCCGATATCGACAAGCTCGCCGCGCTCGCGCGGCTCTCCGTAGTGCCCGAGGAGCGCGCTGCGCTCGCTAAGGATATCGATGCCATCCTCGGTTACGTCTCCGAGCTCGAATCCCTGACGCTCGCAGCGCCCGTGCGCTCCAAAGAAGGCCTGCGCAATGTCGCGCGCGAAGACCTGGCGGAGCATGAGAGCGCCGCCCATACGGCTGCGCTCCTTGAATCGGCTCCGCGCGCGGAAGACGGCTATGTGATAGTGAAGAAAGTCCTCTGATCTATGCTCGACCGCTCGTATCTCGCCACGCTCTCCATCTCCCAGGCCTCGCGCGATCTCGCCGCGGGGAAGTACTCCGCAATCGATCTCGCCGCAGCGTATCTCGACCGCATCAAGGAGCGGGACGGGGAAGTGCATGCCTATCTCGAGGTGTTCGACGACGTCCTCGAGCAGGCGCGCTCCGCCGATGCGCGGATACAAGAAGGGAAGGGCACGTCGCTCACCGGCATCCCCTTCGCGGTGAAGGACAACATCCTCATCGAGGGGCGGCGCGCCGGAGGCGCTTCCAAGATCCTGGAGGGCTATCGCGCCACCTACGACGCGACCGCCATCAAGCGCCTCAAGGAAGAGGGAGTGGTCTTTATCGGCCGCACTAACATGGACGAGTTTGCCATGGGCGGCTCGACGGAGAACTCCGCCTACGGAGTGACGCGGAATCCGCACGACGCCTCGCGCGTGCCGGGCGGTTCTTCCGGCGGCTCCGCCGCCGCGGTCGCCATGAAGGGGGCTCTCGCCGCTCTCGGATCGGATACCGGCGGCTCCATCCGGCAGCCGGCGAGCTTCTGCGGCGTGGTGGGGCTAAAGCCGACGTACGGCGCGGTCTCCCGTTCGGGGCTCATGGCCATGGGCTCTTCTCTCGATCAGATCGGCCCGATCACGAATACGGTGACTGATGCGGAGATCATTTTCAAAACGATCGCCGGTACGGACCCGCTCGACAGCACCACGCGGATACCGGAAGACTTCGCGCCCCACGAGATGCCCGCGAAGCTCCGTGTAGGCGTGCCGCGGCACTTCCTCGAGAGAGGGGTGGACGCTGCCGTACTCGAAAATTTCGAGGCTTCCTTGGAGAAGCTGCGCGCGCTCGGCCACAGCGTGGAGGATATCGAGCTCCCGAATATCCGGCATTCCCTGCCGGTCTACTACGTGCTCATGCCGGCGGAAGTCTCGGCCAACCTCGCGCGCTACGACGGCGTGCGCTACGGCGCTCGCCGCGAAGGAGAGACGATCCTCGCGGATTACGCGAAGACGAGGGGAGAGGGCTTCGGCCCCGAAGTGCGCCGCCGCATCCTCCTCGGCACCTACGTGCTCTCCGCAGGCTACTACGACGCCTACTACGGCAAGGCCCTGCGCGTCCGCGATCTCATCCGCGCTGATTTTGCAAAAGCGTTCGTCGGGGTAGACCTCATCGCGCTCCCGACCGCGCCCACTCCCGCCTTCCGCATCGGCGAGAAGAGTGACCCCCTTTCCATGTATCTCGAGGATATCTTCACGACGCCCGCGAACATCGCCGGGCTCCCGGCCATCTCGCTCCCGTCCGGCACGACGAACGTCGAGGGGAAGGATCTCCCGCTCGGGCTCGAGCTCATGGCCGCACCGATGCGCGAGGATCTGCTCTTCCGCGCTGGCAAAGAATTCCTCGGTGAGGGAGAATAGGAGATATGGCGCCGACTCTTCCGACGGTCGATTTCGCTTCGATCCTCGAGTTCATTTTCTGGCTATTGATCGACCTGCCGCGCCTTCTCTATTTGGAGTGGAGGGCGGGAACCCTCTTCTCTCCAGACGGGCCCCTCGTTTTTTTCTTCGACTTCTACCGTTCGCTCATCTTCCTCTCCACGATCCTCACGCTCATCCTCATCTACGGCTGCATCTACTCCTACGTGAAGCTCTGGAGGCTGCGGGTGGAGGAGGTCTACAAGATGAAGCACCCGGAACACCACTATCCTCCCGTAGCCGAAGCGTCGGCGCCGCGCGAGGAACCCAAGGTCGGGAGCCTCAAGTGGCAGGTGGTGGAGAGGCATATCAATTCGGAGAATCCGGGTGACTGGCGGCTCGCCGTCCTCGAGGCGGATATCATGCTCGATGATATGGTGCGCGGCTTCGGCTACCCCGGCATCAACCTGGGGGAGCGGCTGAAATCGGCGAGCCGGGCGTCCTTCGCGACGCTCGATCAGGCCTGGGAGGCGCATAAGATACGGAACGCGATCGCCCACGAAGGCGCGGGCTTCGAGCTAGGCGAACGGGAAGCGCGCCGGGTGATCAATCTCTACCGCGCGGTGTTCGAGGAGTTCAACTATATTTAAATCAGCAAAAGAAAGAGCCCCTCACCAGAGGGACTCTTTCTTTACTTGTTGCGGGGGTTGGATTTGAACCAACGACCTCCAGGTTATGCTTACCACTACAGTTTTCACTGCGACGAAGTCTTTGTGGTCTGGACTATACCTTCTTCTCTCCTCGAGAAGCTTGTCATCTAGTCTCTACACCTTCCTAGTAAAACTAGGCTTGGCTCGGTATTACCATGTCGTATGAACGACGAAGGCTTCACCGAATTTGGCAAGTTTCCACATATCATCACTGATATGCGAGCCCATACTTGAGCCTGGCGAGCTACCGGGCTGCTCCACCCCGCTATGAAAATCAGAATATCATACGTCGCTTATGATTTGCAACTTGTGGATAATTGAATTATCGATGTATGTTACTATACCTTTATAGCTAAGCCTAAAGAAAAATCAAAGGCTCTCATTTTGCGGCGTAAGGGCGAGAGTGTAAAGACAATCGCCCGCACCCTGGGCGTATCGATAGGATCGGTAAGTTTGTGGTGCCAATCTATTAAGCTTACTGAAGTTCAGAAAGAAAGACTGCTTAAATCTCAGATAGCTGCTGGGCACAAAGGGAGACTCTTGGGAGCGGATGTGAACCGCCAAAAAAGACTTCAGGCCATAGGTGAAGCTGATGTGTGGGGAAGGGAAAAGATCAGTACGCTTTCGGAAAGAGACAGATACATGCTGGGCTTAGGGCTGTATTGGGGCGAGGGGGCTAAGTCACGGACTGACCCGGCTACAGTGACTAATTCTGATCCGGCAATCGTTCTTTTTGCTAAGCAGTGGATGGAAGAATGCCTTGGCGTTGGCAAGGAAGAATTCAGACCTTACATATATATCTCACGGGGTCACCAGTATCGAGAGAAAGAGATTTTGAAATTTTGGTCTAAACTCCTTAAGATTCCCGAGATTCAACTGCACAGAGTGATCCTCAAGGGGAAGCCCAAGAAGTTTTACGAAAACCATGATTCATATTATGGTGTATGTGCTCTGCGGGTTCGAAGGGGTACCATATTGAAATATAGAATCCTTGGCCTTATTAAGGCGTGTAAGGATGCCGCCGGTGTAGTTCAACGGTTAGAACGAGGGACTCATAAGCCCTAAACAGTGGTTCGACTCCACTCTCCGGCACTCATTGAACAGGCGGGATATTAATGGTAGGCTCTCTTTGTTAGAGAAATTGCGGCTGTAGCTCAACGGTAGAGCACTCGCCTGTAGAACGTGCAGCTTTCTGTCCGAAAGGCAGATTGAAACTCTCTGGGATAACGGTGAAGGCTAAGTCTTGCTTAGCAAGATATGCGAATACCGTGGGAACCCTGTAAGTGGCAGGGGCGCCGTAGAGACTAGATACCGGAGCGCCTAAACGTGAAAACGCACGGCGAAGATATAGTCCACGCCATTATGAAAATAGTGGATGCAGTGCACGCGAGAGGTCGTGGGGTCAGCACCCATCAGCCGCGCACAATATGGAGGAACCCTTAGGAAAGAACAGGTTCTTCGACATCAATAAACTTCCTCCGGAAAAGGGGCTTCTTCTGTTTGGTTTATCCATGAATAAGCTCGCGAATCGGCAGAGTGCAGAGAGATGCATGGAGGACATAAGACATATGGCCACTGATAAGGTGAGTAAGCCCTTAATCGGTCTTAATTTCATATACTCCGACTTTCTCTATCTCTACAGCGATAAGCCGGCTCCTGAGCTCAAGCATTCTTTTATGAATCAGGTTATTGACCATCGGAATAGCATGCAAAGGCTCATCCAGAAGAATCATATGGAGTTTCAAATCCAGCACGGATTCAGCTATATGGTCTGGAATCAGCTCTATGTAGGGACAAGAGATTTCAATCATCGGTTTGAACACTTGAAAAAGATCTATAAGGCTGACGATAAATTCCAGAAGTATTTGAAAGAGGATTGCGAAGCTTTCGGAAAGGATATGGCTGATAACCAGATCAATTTCTTTTTGGAGGAGATACTCATGATGTACCTTCTGAGTAAGAATCAAATCAAGTTACCGAACGAATACATTGAGAACAACCAAAAATGGATACTTTGGTGCTACCCGGGCAAGCCGCTTAAGAGCGAGATTTACATGCATCAGCTCAACCCTTTTAAGCTCGATTGGCCCGAGAGCCCTTACCAGAGTTCCCAGTACGATCTTGAAAATAAAGTGCTTATAGATTTCAACCGGGTGGATCTAGAGACTTACTCGGTTAAGTAAGTTCAATCTGCGCCGATAACTAGCCAGCGCGGCCATATTTTGCTATCCTCACCACGTTCCAGCCGAGATAGCTCAGTCGGTAGAGCACATCCATGGT
>DASPJT010000020.1:0-6936 GCA_035628455.1 Minisyncoccota bacterium | reverse complement strand
TGGGGACGATAGAAGGAAGGGTCGTCCGCCGGGAAGAGGGCCACGGGGCGGCCGCCGAGATTCCGCGAGAAGAGCGCGTAGCTCTCCAGCATCTCGCTTATGGCTGAAGGGATATGGATATAGTCATCCTCCACGAAATAGAGGAGATCTGCTCCCGAGGAGCGGCCGCGGGCAAAGGAAGCGGCGAGCGAGGCGGCGTTCCCGCTCTCAGCAAGCGGATACACGTCAGCGGGGAACGGAAGAGCGGCCGCGAGATTCTCGAGGAAGCTGACTGTCTCAGAGGAGGAATGATCGTCCAGGATGGAGAGGCGTATATCGGCGAGATTGGCGCGGTGCGCTTCGGCGAGCGAAGCCGCGAGCGAGCGGAGGGAGCGCTTGATGACCTCGAGCTTCTGCACGCCGGGACCCACTACGCGCACCCCCGGATGCACATCGCTCGTCGAATGAGTGCGCAGGATGACCTCGAGGGAGGGCTTCATGCGGATACCCTACCACACCCTTAATCCCTGAATAGTTGCGGGAAGGGCTCTTTGTATTTGGCGTAGTACTCGGGGTCGAATTCGAGCTCTCCCTTCTCCTTGTTGAAGCGGAAGGAGCAGTCCCCGAAGCGCTTCTTCTGATAGGCCACTTTGCGCTCCCCGCCCCCGTGGAGCCAGGTGAGATGCCGCACGAAGGCTACTTCTTTGGGAATCGTATGCTCGCTCGCGGAGGAGTGGTCCGTGCCGTCCCTGAAGCGGAGATTGTTGTCCCAGTAGAACTCCGAAGCGCCCCCGTGCTTCTTCACCGAGAAGATGCGCGGCGGCGCGAAGCCGTCCATGTAGACCGTGCCGTCGAAGATGTAGGTCTTGAGGAAGACGCGGTAGTAGTCGAACATCCCGAAGAAGGAGACGTGGTCGAGGATGCGCCCGATCTCCTGTTCGGTATAGAACTCGTCGCCATCAAGGAGCCAGACGAGATCGACGTCTCGTGAAAGAAGGAACTTGAGAGGGATAGTGCGCGCCTCATGCTCCGGAAGCGGAACGATAGAGTGATGGAAAAAATCTAAGCCGGATTCCGGTGTCGCCGCGTACGCGTTCAGCACGTTCAGAGTAGCCTCGTCGGTATCGGGAACCCCCATTTCCGCATACTCCTTGAACTGGGAGTGGACCACCGCGATGACGAATTCATGTCCCCCCGCTTTGCCCTTCTCTTTCATCGAAAGCCAGGGTGCGAGCACCTTCGGGAGCGCTTCGGCGCACCCGTAGAAACAGCCGAGGACGCCGATACGCATGATTATTGAAACTTAGAGCTTCCGGAGGAGCGCCGCAAGGGCGGAGACCGGCGCATACGAAGTGCCGGTCCCCTCGGAGACGGAGACGGCGATCAGTTCCCCGAAGATGTTGGTGAGAGGGCCTCCGGTGACCGATCCCTGGGGAGAGACGCTCGCATCCACGCTCTTCACCACGAGCGCGGTAGAGCTCGCGCTCTCTTCGCCCTTTACGACGGAAGAGACGATGCCTACGGCGACGGAGGGCTTGCCGCGCCCGCCGAAGGCGATGGCGCTCTGGCCGAGGCGGATCGAGGAGGCGTCGGCGAAGGCTACCGCGGCGAAGTCCGCCTTGTCCCCTTCGACCTTCCCGATCCGGAGGAGGGCGATGCCCGAAGCGCGGTCTCTGAGGAGGACCGTGCCCTCGCGCTTCCTGCCCGCGGCGTCCTCGAGGATATAGGTATTGCCCTCGCCGAGGAGCGCAAGATCGGTCGCCGCGATGCCCTCGGCGGAGAGCAGCGTCGCCCAGCCGAGAAAGGCTTCCCCGGGAGTGCCATCGGCATCTTCCGTCTTCATGCGGAGCGCCTGGATGGTCGCCTGATTCTTCTCGATCGATTTTATGAGGAGGTCCTCTTCCTTCACGACGACCGTGGTCTCCTTCACCGTGCCCGGCTTCGCGGAAGCCGTCGGTACCACCTTCTCCACGGTGCGCTCCACCACGCGGTTCACCGTCTGGGTGAAGGACGGCGGCGCCTGTTCGACGAGAGAGACGGTCACGATGCCGGTCGCGATCGAAGTGACGAAGCTCGTGAGGAGAGTGAGGAGGATGATCTGCGTCTTATTGAGATCGTCTATGTCCATTGGCGCAATAGTAGCAGAACGGAGAGGGATGAAAAGCTACCCGACCACGCCCCGGAGCACCTCGGCAATGCGCTCTACCTCCGCGAGCGTGGTAGTGCGCCCGAAACTGAAGCGGAGCGAGGCGGAACCGAGGCCGGAGCGTCCCGGGAGCGCCTCGATCACGTAGGAGGCGCCGTCCGAGGCGATGCTGCGGCAGGCGCTCGCAGAAGAGGCGCTCACCCCGAGAGTATCGAGCTTCACCGCGGCGAATTCCGCGTCGAGTCCGGGGAGGGAGAGGTTCACGATGTGCGGGAGCGCGTCCTCCGGGGCGCTGTTGAAGATCGCCTGCGGCAGGAGCTCCGCGACGCGCTTCATGAAGCGGAGCGAGAGGGCGCGGAGGCGCGCGCTCTCGTCCTTCCGCGAGAGAGCAGCGCGCTCAAGGGCAACGGCGAAGCCGAGAGCGGCCGGCACGTTCTCCGTGCCGGAGCGTATGCCCCGCTCCTGCCCGCCGCCATAAAAAAGAGGCTCGAGTGCTAACCCTCGGCGCACATAGAGAAGGCCCGCTCCCTGAGGGCCGCGCACCTTAGAAGCATCGAGCGTAAGAAGATCCACGCCAAGGTCCCCAGGATGCACCGCACGGAAAAGCGGAGCCTGACTCGCGTCCGTATGGAGGTAGGGCGCTTCATGCTTTCCCCGCCCTATGCTTTCCCGATACGCCTTGAGCGCGCGGCTGATGTCGCGGATGCGCTCGACGGAACCGATCTCTCCGTTCGCATAGGCGACGGAGACGAGCACGGTCTCGGGGCGGAGCGCAGCGGTGAGATTCTCGAGAGAGACGCGGCCGCGATTATCCACATGAAGGAGCGTGAGTTCCGCCCCCTCCTCTTCGAGGCGGCGGAGCGGCTCGAGCACGCTCCCGTGCTCGATTCGGGAGCTCACGAGGTGAGGGCGGGTGAAGCCTGCAGCGCGGACAGTGCCGATTACGGCAAGGTTATTGCTCTCCGTGCCGCCGCTCGTGAAGACGATCTCGTCGCTCTGTACCGAGAGCGCGCGAGCCACCCGGGTGCGGGCTTCCTCGAGGAGGGCGCGGGCCGCTCTGCCCTCCGCATGGATCGAGGAGGGGTTGCCGCGGAGCTCGCGGAACGCCCGCGACATCTCCTCGGCAGCTTCCGGAGAGAGCGGGGTCGCGGCCGCATAGTCGGCATAGATGCGCCGCGGCGCGACGAAGCGCGCGAGAAGCCTGCTGAAGAAGCTCATCATCCGATTCTACCCGCTTACGCTCTTTTGCAAAATGGCCGTTTTTCAGTATAATTTGCGCCTACGACGCCGAAAATCCGGTGTCTCTCGCGCCCATGAATGCCCGCCCCGCACAACCGACTCCCCGTCCTCCCATCGTCGTGGTGATGGGCCACATCGACCATGGCAAGTCGACGCTTCTTGACTATATCCGCAAGTCGAACGTGGTCGCGGGCGAAGCGGGCGGCATCACCCAGCACCTCTCCGCCTACGAGGTGCTCCACCCCGGCGAAGACGGCGCCGCGCGCCGCATCACCTTCCTCGATACTCCCGGCCACGCGGCCTTCCAGGCCATGCGCGAGCGCGGCGCGCGCGTCGCGGACGTCGCTATCCTGGTGGTCTCTGCGGAAGACGGCGTGAAGCCGCAGACCCTCGAGGCGCTCCGCGCCATCAAGGACGCGAACATCCCCTACGTGGTCGCGATCAACAAGATAGACAAGCCCGGCGCGAACGTGGAGAAGACCAAGCAGAACCTCGCGGAGCAGGAGATCTATATCGAAGGCTACGGCGGCGACGTCCCTTGGGCGGCGATCTCCGCCAAGACCGGCGAAGGCGTGCCTGCCCTCCTCGACCTCATCCTCCTCACCGCCGACCTCGCCGGCCTCACCTGCGACCTCTCCCTCCCCGCGGAGGGCATCGTGGCAGAGTCCCACATGGACAAGCGCCGCGGCGTCACCGCGACCCTCATCCTCACGAACGGCACCCTCGAGAAGGGAACCTTCCTCGCCGCTGGCGAGAGCGTGACGCCGGTGCGCGGCATCGAGGACTTCAAGGGCGAGAGCGTGGAGAAGGCCACCCCTTCCCTCCCCATCGTCATCACCGGCTGGAGCAGCGTGCCCGCGGTCGGCCTCCGCGTAGCCTCCTTCAAGAGCAAGAAGGAAGCGGAAGCCTTCGCCGCGGAAGAGAGGGCGAAGAGCGTCCGGGGACGCGCGCCCTCCGAGAGCTACACCGCCGAGACTGCCGTCATCCCCGTCGTGATCAAGACCGACGTGCTCGGCAGCGCGGAGGCGGTGGCACATGAGCTCAAGAAGCTCGAGACCGAGACGGTCAAGGTGAAGATCCTCCAGCAGTCCGTCGGCACCATCACCGAGAACGACGTGAAGCTCGGGAGCGGCACTCCGGGCGCGGTGATCATCGGCTTCAATGTGGATGTGGACACCCGCGCGCGCGAGCTCGCGGAGCGCCTCAACATCGTCATCGTCTCCTACGACATCATCTACGCGCTCGCGGAGTGGTTCGCCACCATCGTGCTCGAGCGCACTCCCAAGGTCACCACCGAAGAGACCACCGGCGTGCTCCGCGTGCTCAAGGTCTTCAGCCAGAACAAGGACCGCCAGGTCATCGGCGGCCGCGTGGAGTCCGGCGTCCTCCACAGCCGGGAGGAGTTCCGCATCATGCGCCGCGACGCGCTCGTAGGCGGCGGCACCATCGAGGAGCTCCAGCAGCAGAAGGTCAAGGTCTCCGAGGTGACGGAGGGAGAGTGCGGCCTCCTGGTAGAAGCCAAGATCTCCATCGTCGCGGGAGACAAGCTCGAGTGCTTCCGCTTCGTCACCAAGTAGCATGGAAGACCGCACCGAAAGGATGCTGGAGATGATCCGTCAGAGAGCGGCGGAATTCATCTCGGAGAACTCGAACCGCACCTCCCTCCTCACCGTCACCCGCGTGACCGCGAGCGAAGACAAGAAGCGCGTCACCGTCCTCTTCACCGTGCTCCCCGAGGAGAAGGAAGAGGAGGCGCTCAATTTCTTCAAGCGGAAGCGCGCGGAGCTCCGCGAGTACCTCGGCGAGCACCTGCGCGTCTACCCCGTCCCCTTCGTCGACGTGGAGCTCGACCGCGGCGAGAAGAACCGCCAGCGTATCGACGAATTATCCGGGGGACGCTAGGATTCAAAGCAAGGCGTAGTAGCCAAGTGGTAAGGCAAGGGTCTGCAAAACCCTTATACGGCGGTTCGATTCCGCCCTACGCCTCCAGCAGGAATTGTCATGCCTCAGGCATTACAGTTCCGGTTGATGAGGGCCGGTGGCGGAATGGTATACGCGTTCGACTTAAAATCGAATCCCGAAAGGGATGTGGGTTCGATTCCCACCCGGCCCACTAGCGAAGAAGCTATTCCCCGAAAGCGATTTATCTGATACTTTATCGGAGTTCATCCGCCCATAGCTCAGTTGGTAGAGCAGTTGCCTCTTAAGCAATTGGTCGAAGGTTCGAGTCCTTCTGGGCGGACATAAAAAGAAGAAACCGGCACCACATGGTGCCGGGTTCTTCTTTCGCACTTACCTCAGCGAATTCACTGTCGCCTTGATGATATTGAACACTGCGCCTGCGGTCACCATGAGGAGGAGGCCGATGAGCCCGTAGACCATGTGCTGGATGCCCTTGGAGCGAGCACCACTGTCTTCTGGATTCCGCACGAACTCAAAGATGCCGTAGACGAAGTAGAGGAACGCCGCCGCGAACATCAGGAGGAGGAGCGGGTTGATGATCGCCGCCGCGAACTTATCTACCAATGCTTGCATTGAAGGAAGCTATACCAAGCGTAACCTCTGGGATAATTAGTTAGTAGGGAGGCTCGGTGGAGTTATAGTCCCTCCGAGGCCGATACCGAGGATATTAGCGGCAAGCTTGATGAGGCCGTAGACCGCGAACATAACGAAGAGAACGATGAGACCGAACTTCATTATCTCCTTGGCCTTTTCCTTGCTTCCTTCGTCGCCTGCGCCGAGGAAGTACATCCCCAAGCCAATCAAGAATCCGAGTATCGCGCCCGCGAACACAAGCGGGAGCAGGAGGTTCAAGATATTCGAGATCGCATTGATCAGGCTATTAATGTAGCCCGGATTGAAATTCCCGGGGTTACCAGGAACGGTCTGTGCCAACACCAGCACGGGGAGAGAAGCAACAGCCACTGCCCCGGCCCGGATGAGAAATTTCTTCATAAACGTTGAGTGTGAGTAATGTAGTTAGTTACCCTTCTATTATATGAGATAAGCCTTATTCCACAACTTCCCTGTGGATAAGTCGAGAGCTTAGCAGGCTATGAAAGAAGAGCCGGGATCGACGCGGCATGGATCGCCGGGATTACTGTAAGTGCTAGAACTCCCGAAGAGAGTCATGGCGGCGAGACTGATGATCCCCCATACCGCGAAGAGCACGAAGAGGCCAAGGAGGCTCCAGCCGATACTCCGCGCCGCCTCTCCGTGCTCCTTGCTGTCCCCCGCCGTCCAAACATAGCGCATCATGTTGTAGAGAAATATCAGGATGGTCAGGCTGACGAGAAGAGATACGAGCGGATTCACGAAGCTCACGATGCCGTTCACTAGGCTCGCGAATGTCTGCCGGGAATAGGAACTCTGCTGGGCAAATGCCGCGAGTGGGGCGAGAAGAGAAAAAGCGAGCAGGTAAAGGCGCTTCATCTTATTTGAGAGCATTGAGCGTGTTCTGCAGGATCGCGCCGATGAGCTGGGCACCGAGAATGATGGCGAGACCTGCGACCACGTAGAGAAAGTCCATCTTAGCCCGCTTGATCTTCTCCTCGTTGCCACCCGCCGTCGCA
>DASPJT010000019.1:0-5048 GCA_035628455.1 Minisyncoccota bacterium | reverse complement strand
TGCCGCGCTTCACTTTCTGGCCTACGGAAACCGCCGGGCGCTGATGGAAGGCGGTGAAGCCGTTCGTACGGGAGAAGGACACGAGCGGATATTCGTGGGTGTGCTTGCCCTTCACCACGATCTTCCGCGCGTCCGCGTGCGTCACCTCGCCCTCTTCCTTGGAGAGGATGAGACAGCCGGTGTCGCGCGCGGCCGGGCCTTCGATGCCGGTCGCGACGAGAGGGGCTTCGGGGACGACGCAGGGCGTGGCCTGCTTCTGCATGTTCGAGCCCATGAGCGCGCGGTTGGCGTCGTCGTGCTCGAGGAACGGGATCATGGACGTCGCCACGGAGAAGGCCTGGTTCGTATCCACGTCTATATAGTGGACGTCCTTGCGCGCGACGATGCCAGGCTCCCCATGCGAGCGGACCTCCACCTGGTCAGGGAGGAGCTTGCCGTCCTTGTCGGAGGGGATGGCGGCGTGGGCGATGTTGTACTGCTCCTCTTCGAGGGCGTTCAGGTACTGGATCTCGCTCGTGATCACGCCGTTCACCACCTTGGCGTACGGAGTCTCGATCATGCCGAACTCGTTGAGCCGGGCGTAGGTGGAGAGGCGGAGGATGAGGCCGATGTTCGGGCCTTCCGGCGTGTGGATCGGACAGAGGCGGCCGTAGTGGGACGGGTGCACGTCGCGCACTTCGAAGCCGGCGCGCTCGCGGGTGAGACCTCCCGGGCCGAGCGCGGAGAGGGTGCGCAGGTGCTCGAGCTCGGAGAGCACGTTCTCCTGCTGCATGAACTGGGAGAGCTGGTTCGTGGTGAAGAATTCCTTGATGCCCGCCTGGAAGGGGCGCGGGTTTATGAACTGTATGGGAAGGGTGGAATCGGTGTCGATGGTCGACATGCGGTCCTGGATGTTGCGCTTCATGCGCGCCATGCCGATGCGCATCTTCTGCTGGAGCATCTCGCCGACGTAGCGCACGCGGCGAGAACCCAAGTGGTCGATATCGTCCGGAAGCGCGCCCGGGGTGGTGTTGAGGTAAACCACGTGGCCGACGGTGATGGCGAGGTCCTCGAGGGAGAGGGTGCGCTTGCCGAGATCCTTCTCCTCGAGAGAGAAGCCGAAGCGCTTGTTGAAGCGGAAGCGGCCCACGCGGGAGAGGTCGTAGCGGTCCGCCTCGAAGATGGAATCCACAAAGTTCTTGGCGTTCTCCGGAGTGGCGAGGTCGCCGTCGCGGAGGCGCTTGTGTATTTCTATATATGCGGAAGAGAGATCCTTGGCCGGATCCTTGGCGAGCGTCTGCTTGAGGGCGTTCTCGTAGGCTTCGTTCCCCTTGGCGAGCGCCAGGATATCGGAATCGGTGTGGGCGCCGCGGATGCGGAGGAGGCTCGTGACGGGGAACTTGCGCTTCCGGTCGATGCGGGCGTAGATCGCGCCGTCCGGATCGGACTCGATCTCGATCCAGGCGCCGCGGGAGGGGATGACGCGGGCGCCAAAGAAGGTGCGGCCCTTCACTTCGAGCGCCGCGAAGAAGATGCCGAAGGAGCGCGCGAGCTGCGGGACAATGACGCGCTCGACGCCGTTGATCACGAAGGTGCCGTGATCGGTCATGAGGGGGAAATCCGCCATGAAGATCTCCTGCTCCTTCACGGAGCCGATCATGCGGTTCTTGAGGCGCACCATGGCGCGGAGCGGCGCCTCGTAGGAGAGCTTGTTCTCCTTGGCGTAGTGCTCGCCGAACTTGGGCTCGCCGAGCTCGAAGCTCGCGAACTCGAGGTCGAACTTCTTCTCGGAGTAGTCGCGGATAGGGGTGAACTCCTTGAAGATCTCCTTCAAGCCGTTCTCCACCAGCCACTTATAGGAATCGATCTGCGCCTCTACCAGGTTCGGAAGCGTCGCGAGGGGCTTCTTGAAACGTCCGAAGTGCTTCTGGGTGGTAAACATTGGCGAGATGTTTTAGGGGATTAATAAAACACAAAAATCAAAACGGCCCTTACCTACCGAAGGCTGTCTTGATGCTTCTGATACGGAGACTTCCCTGCTTATTTCTAAAACCTCGCAGCCAGGACTCAATCAAAAAGGTTGCCCGCAGTGTATAGGAAAGGTGGAATCCTGTCAAACCTGTCAATAGGGACTATCCCCAGGTATGGATACGACCCCGCGCCGAAGCGCGGGGTCGTTGACGAGCTAAGACACGCTGACCCGAACGTGGGAAGGGTCACGAGCCTGGCCGGAATCCGAGTCCTGTAGGATCTTCTCCAGGACGTCCACCGCACTGAGAAGCAGGGGGTCCGGCCCCAATTTCTTCCGCAGAGCGTCGAGTCGGACCGGATTTCCGGCAACCGGTAAATTATCCTTGCGCATGCACTTCTCCTTCTTTCAGAAAATGTAACGAACGAGCATGATGCTCAGCTGGTCAGAGGTAGATGAACTTCACCGGGACGAATACGCCTCCTTCATTCTCGTAGTACTGCTTCTTATCCTGAAGCCTGTCGGCGCCGATCTTGATCAGCTTCCTGATCGCTTCCGAGTTTGAAGCGGCTTCGAGGATAGCGCGTCCTATCCGGACCGCTTCCCTGTCGCCTGGATACAGGTCGAGCTGGACCCTGACTTTCTTCTTGGGCTTCTCCGCCTGCTCGCTCATCTCGTCCTCCCGATTTCAATGCTGAGAGGAGCCTACCATCCGCTTATCTCGAGTCAAGCTTCCGTTTGTTGTCTGTCTTGTTTTTCCACGACTCCATCTTGGCGTGGTTGCCCGAGAGGAGCACCTTGGGCACCCGATATTTCTTCTTCTTGTATTCAAATACTTCCGGGCGGGTGTAGACCTCGGAGGAGGACACGCGGCGTTCCTCCACGGAAAGCTCATTCCCGAGCACGCCCGGAAGCTTGCGGGAGACGGCATCCATGACTGCGAGCGCCGGAAGTTCGCCTCCGGTGAGCACATAGGGGCCGACGGAGATCTCTTCCGCCTTCAGGATCTTCTTCACCCGCGCGTCGATCCCTTCGTAGCGGCCGGAGATGAGGATGAGATCGGAATATTTCGAGAGCTTCTCGGCCATGGCCGTATCGAACTGCTTCCCTCCCGGGCTCATGAGGAGCACCTTGGTCTTCTTGCTCTTTATCTTCTTGAGCGCAGATGCTGCGGCTTTAAGCATCGGCTCCGGAGCAAGCACCATGCCGGGACCTCCGCCATACGGGCGGCCATCCACCTTCTTGTGCTTGCCCAGGCCGAAATCGCGCAGATTGTAGAAATCTACTTTGACCAGACCCGCCTTGATGGCCCGCGCGATGATGGACTCCTTGAGATAGGAATCGAACGCGCCGGGGAAGAGAGAGACGATGTGGAAACGCATAAATGAAAAACGCGGTACTTATACAGTACCACGTTTTTCTAAATATGTCACCTATCCTAGAGCTTCAACTCCGCCATCGCTTCATCCACGGTCTTCGACGGAGAGTACGCGGGCTTCCCTGCCGGCTCGTTGATCTTCAAATTCACACGAGCATTGTTCTTCATGCCGACGACGCGAAGGAGGGTGCGGATGGCCTTAGCGGTGTTGCCGTCGCGGCCGATGACCTTGCCCATGTCTTCCGCGTTCACATCGAGGAGGAGGAGCACTCCCATCTCGTCCACGGTGCGCTTGATCTTCACTTCTTCCGGATGATCTACGAGAGCCTTCACGACGTATTCGAGGAATGCAGTATCCTGATCTGCCATATAAGTATGCCGTTACTAAAGCGGAATCGAGTTCCCGCTGGTAAGCCCAGAATACCACGAATCCCGGCGCAAAGGAAGCCCAGTGGATATGCCAAAAAGAAAACCGCCGTGCGGCGGGATCCTCGGCGGAGAGATGGGAAAGCTAGTTGGAGGCGCCGCCGTCGCCAGAAGCAGCCGGAGCCTCGGCAGGCGCATCCGCAGCAACCTCTGCCACAGGAGCTTCCTCGGCCAGAACTTCAGTAGCTTCAGCGGCAGCTGCGACAGGAGCAGCTGCTGCTGCGGCCGCTGCGGCTTCCTCGCCTTCCTTCTTGGGAGGAGACTTCTTCGGGAGGACGTTCACCTTCTTGCCCGAGAGGATGCCCTTGGTGATGAGGAGATTGTGGACGGTGCCGGAAGCCTTGGCTCCCTTCCCTATCCAGTAGAGGATCCGCTCGCCGTTCAGCACCGGCTCGCCCTTGCGCGCGTCGTGAGAGCCGAGCACTTCGAGGAAGCGGCCGCTCTTGGTGGAGTTGTGGGAATCGGTAAGAACCACGCGGAACGTGGGTTCGTGCTTGCGGCCGGTGCGCTGAAGGCGGATCATCAACATAGTGCGTAGGACTCTACCAAAAGCGGGCTATTAGGTCAAACACCGCATAGCCCACAGACATAACCAGCGGTCCCGTACGGCATCGCGAATACGCTATGAAATGCCATTCCTACGTGCTAATTTAAGTGCCTATATGCCTCCCTCTCATACACCCGGCCGGTCAGGCGCCAAGGAACTCGAAGGCGTCATCAGCATCTCGAGCCGCGCCGTAGGCTACCTCAAGACCAACCCCCCGGCGGAGATAGACACCGAGATCCAGCCGGAGAACCTCGGCGTCGCCCTCCACGGCGATACCGTGCTCGTGGAGCCCCTCCGCGAGAAAGTCCGCGGGCGTGACCAGGGCAAGGTCGTGAAGGTGCTCTCCCGCGCGCGCACGCGCTTCGTGGGCTTCGTCGCCATGACCCCCATGGGCAAGGCGCTCATCCCCGACAACTACCGCATCCACGTCGCCCTCATCCTCCCCAAGGACGACACGACTCCCCTCAATCACAAGGCGCAGGTAGAGCTCGGCGAGTGGAATCCGGGCGAGACCAATCCGCGCTGCCGCGTGCTCAAGGTCATCGGCCCCAAGGGCGACAACAACGTGGAGATGGAATCGATCGTCCTCGAGAAGGGCTTCGAGACCGGCTTCCCTGCCGAAGTAGAGAAAGAGGCGGAAGAGATCAAGCGGCATTCCGAGGAGAACATGCGAAAGGAACTTCAGGTGCGCCGCGACTTCCGCGACGTCCTCACCATGACCATCGACCCGAAGGACGCCAAGGACTTCG
>DASPJT010000018.1:0-3245 GCA_035628455.1 Minisyncoccota bacterium | reverse complement strand
TCAGGGAGAGGCCATTCTTCGTGCGCGAGGCGGCGGCGCAGGACTTCCGCGAGCGCGCCCACGTCATGTGCATCGTCGTAGCCGTAGATCCGGAAGCGGCGGTAGTAGTTCTTGACGAACTCCCCGTCGATGGAGACCACCATGGCTCCCGCCATGGATTCGCCCGAGAGGTGCGCGATGTCGTACGCCTCCATGCGGAAGCCGCTCCTCTTCTCGGCTGAGGGGTCCTGCTTGATGAGGGCGATATCGTGGATATGGAGGAGCGCTTCGAGCGTCTTCTTAATCTCCCCCGCCTTCTCGAACTCCTTCTTCTTGGCGTGCTCCTTCATCTCCTTCTCGAGGGAACGGAGGAGTGTCGCTTTCTTGCCCTCGAGGAAGAGGGCGAGATGCCGTATCTGCGTGCGGTAGCTCGGCTTGTCCATCGCTCCCGCGCAGACGCCCGGGCAGAGCCCTATCTGGTAGTTGAAGCAGGGCTTCGGCGCCTTGCCGCGCGCGATAGCCTCCGGCGCCGGCTCGCAGCGATCCCGGAAGGGAAAAAGCTTCCTGATTATCTTCAGCGCATCCTTCAGCACCGCACCATGCGGGAAGGGGCCGATGAGGTAGAGCCGCTTCTTCTCCGGATATTCCAAGGGGACGTTCCTCCCGCGCACCAAAAGAACCCGCGGGAAATCCTCGCGGGTGATGACGATGTAGTTGAAGCTCTTGTCGTCCTTCTCCTGGATATTGGCCGGCGGCTGATGCTTCTTGATGAGGTTCGCCTCGAGGATCACCGCCTCGAGCACGGAATCGGTCTCGGCATACGAGACCGCGCTCCCCCGGGTGACCATGTCCACGATGAGGGGGCCGCGGGTATGGATGACGTCGTTGCTGAAATAGCTCCGCACGCGGTCGCGGAGCGAGGTGGCTCTGCCGATATAGAGGATGCGCCCCCGGGCGTCCTTGAAGAAATAGACGCCCGGCGCATCCGGCAGATTGAGCTTCTTGAAATCTTCGAGGGTCATTTAATTAAAGTAGCGGCGCCCCGGATCCTAGCTGTGCTGGACCGGGGCGGCTGATGCTTCAAGCGGAACGGAAGGCGGCGAGTTCGAACTTTTCCAGGTAGGCCCTGAGCTTCGGATCCATGGCGAGATCCTTGTTTTCCAACATGAGCCGCGCCTGGTCTCCGTCGAAAAAGCCGGGCTCCTGCAGCTTGCTTCCGA
Source organism: Minisyncoccota bacterium (assembly GCA_035628455.1). Classification (GTDB taxonomy): domain Bacteria; phylum Patescibacteriota; class Minisyncoccia; order Phycocordibacterales; family JAKFXT01; genus JAIOOV01. The sequence goes on along the minus strand of DASPJT010000018.1, from coordinate 2,046 downwards.
GCAGGGGCAGGAAGTGATCCCATTCGATCCGGCAGCCGGACATGTGTTCGATCAGGATCTTGAGCTGGATCATGTCGGCGGCGTCCCTGAGCAAGACGAGGACGGCTCGGTTGTAGTTGGCCCACAGAGCCTTATCCGCCTTAAGAAGCTCTGCGGCTTCCCTGGTCTCAGGATGATCCGCATCCTTTTCGGTCAGATCGATGCTGAGCGCCGGAACCGGGAGCTGTTCGCAGCGTTTGCGGAACTGGGCCTCCAGGAACTCGGGCTCGAGATGGGGATGGATCGCCTTCAGACTGCCGCGCAGGGCATGAGAACGTACGGCTGCATCAGTCATCGTCGCCTCCAGGGCTAACGGAGTGAGAGAGGAGTGAGTGCGAGCACTCTAAAGCCCTATCCTATCTCAGACGCTACCATCTGTCGAACCTTACTTCTGGCACTGTGGACAATACACGGTCGTACGGCCGTTCAGCTGCAGAGTACGAAGCTTTGTACCGCATTTGGGGCAGTTTTCGCCGGTTTTTCCGTACACTTTGTGCTCCCGGGCGTAATTGCCCCGCGAGCCGTCCGCGAGGAGATAGTCCGCTACGGAAGAGCCGCCGAGGCTGATCGCAGCTTCCATAGTGCGCTTGATCGCCTTGTACAACTTCTCGATCTCCGCTCCGGTGACTTTGGCGATCTGCCGCGTCGGGCGCACGCCCGCCTCATATGCGACCTCGTCGGCATAGATATTGCCGAGTCCGGTGACCACTTTCTGATCCATCAAAACTTTTTTCAGTGTCCCCCTGCGCGCTTTCAAGCTGTCGCGGAAATATTCGAGGGTGAAGCCCGCGTCGAGCGGCTCGACCCCGAGATCGGAGAAGTGCCCGAGCTTCTCTGCCTCCTCCAGGCTCTTGTGGTAGAGGAGGTAGCCGAACATGCGCGTGTCGTTGTAATAGAGCGTTCCCCTGCCGAGATGGAAGATGAGCCGTGTGTGCTTGTTGGGGAGTTCCGTTTCGGAGAGCTCGATCGGATGGCCTCCGGTGACCGGCTTCTTACCCTTCTCCTTGTACACGAGCTGCCCGGTCATCTTAAGATGCACAATCATCACCTTGCCATGGGAGAAACGGAAGATGAGGTTCTTGGCTCGGCGGTCGATAGAGATGATCTTCTCCTTCTCGAGCCCGCTCACGAATGCCTTGGTCTTTGCAGGAGAAGGTGTGCGCACATTGCCCTTGCCAGAAACAAGCTTCGGCGCAAGCACTTCTATCTTCCTCACGGTCTGGCCGAGGATGACTTTCTCTAAACTGCGACGCAGGCTCTCGACTTCGGGGAGTTCGGGCATGACGCCTCATGCTAGCAAATCGACGAGGACATTTACAAACCAGAGAATAATGTTACAGTCGCGGAAACGCCAGGGGAGTCCTTTCCATGTTCAGTCCTGTTGTCGGCATAGTGGTTTCTATCGCCCTCGCGGTCTGTCCGATCGTCATGGTCGGGCGGCGCTGGCAGGCTCTGCTAGTGCAACCGCTCGAGATCAAGGTCGCGATTATCCTTGCTACCGTCGGCATCGTGCTCTGCGGTCTTCTCGGGCTTTGGTACTTCTGGAAGAAGGAGAGGGAGCAGGAGGTCTCTCGACAGCAAGCTGCCAGCGATTGAGTTTCGCGCGCCGCGCGTCCCACTAGGGATGCGCGGCGGCTTTGTTTTCTAGGCATATTGCGCGAAAAGTCGGAAGGGTGTTCGATTAGGATCGACGCAACCAATGGGAGACGCCCATGCCGTCCTTTCTCAACCGATTGGAGTCTCCTGAAGGACTCCGAACGCTCTCGACCGCCTGCTACATCGGCGCAGCTGTCCCGCTCGCCCTGTTCTTCCTCATGGGACATGAGTGGTATCCGTGGCACATCCGGTTCCCTCTCATTTCGATGCTCGGGGCCGCTCTGCTCGGCTTCATCGTCCTCAGATTCCTCGGCAAGGCTGCAGCCACCTACCCTGCTGCCGAGGTGACCGGTGAACGGCGGCGGGCGCTTCTCGCTCCCATCGCCTGCGGACTTTTTGTCGGCCTGGCGG
>DASPJT010000017.1:0-3314 GCA_035628455.1 Minisyncoccota bacterium | reverse complement strand
CATGGCGCGCATCGACGACTACATCGCCAAGAAGCACCCGGGCGAGGCGCACCTCCTCCTCCAGGTGCACGACGAGCTCCTCTACGAGGTGAAGGAGAAGACGGCGGAGAAGATAATCCCGGAGATAAAGAGGATCATGGAGAGCGTGCTTCCGCCGGAGAAGATCGGCGGCATCACCCTCGTCGCGAACGCGGCGAGGGGCAAGAACTGGGGCGAGCTGCATTAGATATGCTGACCGTCATCGTGAGGGACAACAGAGCGGATCTCCTTGCGGAGCTCGAGCGCGATATGAAGAAGCGCTCCCTCTCGGACGCAGAGCGCTTCGCGGAAGATGCTTTCTCTCCGAGTATCGTCCTCTCGGTCCTTGATCAGCAGGATCTCTTCGGAGGAGGGGAGAAGGCGATCGTGCTCGATCAGGTTTCCACTTCTCCGGAAGGGAAAGAATTCCTAGAGAAAGAGGCTAGAAGGCTCGGCGCAGCCTCCCGTACGGTCTACGTGCTCGAGGCGGCCCTCCCTGCGCCGCTGAAGAAAGCTTTTGAAAAAGCGGAGGCGAAGATCCTCCTCCGCGCAGAGGCTGCGAAGCGCAAGGCATCTCCGGCCATCTTCGCGCTCTCGGATGCGCTCATCGCGCGGGACAAGAAGACGCTCTGGCTCCTCTATCAGGATCTCGCCCGCTCAGCTGAGCCGGAAGAGATCGCCGGCACTCTCATCTGGCAGCTCAAGGTGATCCTTCTCTTGTTCCGCGGCGAAACGGCAAGCGTGAATCCCTATGTCGCCGGCAAATCGCGCTCGGCGCTCTCGAAGTATTCAGAAGAGGAGGTGCGTCGCCTGTACTTCAGGCTCGTGGGCGATTATCACCGCGGACACCGCGGGGAAGGGGATCTTTCGGTTTCTCTGGAGCAGCTTATCCTTTCTCTGTAATAAACAGAGACGGTGAACAAGTTCCTCCTAAAGATTTTTTGTCCCTTCTTGTGCTGCAAACACAAGGGCGGTGATGGAAAAGCCCAAAGCCGCACCTATTAAGGCGCCTCCTAGTCCGCCAATGAGTAGCCCAAAAAAACCACAAAACGCCATTACAATATAGCCAGTCTTCATTGAGTTGTCGGTCTTTTCCCTGTGCTCAGCGATTGGGCCGGTGGCAGGTTTCCAGCTCGGGTTTACAGAGAGCTCCCGTTCGGTTTCCAGCCGGTCTGCTTCTTCCCACCTCTGTTTATAGGACTCGTCGTATTTAAATGGAAGAGGATTTTTCTTAAGCCAACTTTTACAAAATTTACAATAAGTTGTTTGGAGAAAAGAAAATGTTTCTACGTGAACCGGTCGTTTTTTGCAGGACGAGCACAATAATGCCATATCTGAAAAGTAGCACTTCTATAAATTAAAAACCACTTATTCTGGCGTCGTGTTGGTCCGCCCAGTTGGATTCGAACCAACGACCAACTGCTTAAAAGGCAGCTGCTCTACCGACTGAGCTATGGGCGGGATAAAACAAGCTAAACTTACAACAAAAAGAGGCCTAGATAAAGCGCTTAGAGCGGTAGATCGAAAGCGAAGAATCCGGGGCCGGTGAGAGCAAGCGAGAGGCAGATAAGCGCGACGAGGAGATACACCGTCATATTCCCGGGTCCGAAAGGCTCTTTGCGCGAGAGGAAGGCGAGCTTCGCGGCGACGAGCGCTCCGGCGAGGGCCGCGACCTGCGTGTAGAGGCCGATGAGGAGGAGGATACCTACGAGCGCTTCGGCAGCAGAGAGGGCGAGGAGCGCCGGCATCCCGGGAAGATTCCACTCCGCGAGACGATCGGCGAGCGTGTGCTTGCCGAGGACGAACGCGCGCGTGCTCCAGAAGAGGAAGAGGGAGCCGGCTGCGAGGCGGAGGATGAGAGGGGCGGCGAGCGTGTATACCAAAAGCCCGGGGAATATGCTTAACATAGGGCTAATCCTAGCATATGAAGAAGACTCCGATAACGGAAGCCGTAGTGGTCCTCGAGGACATCCGCAGCGCGGAGAACGTCGGCTCCATCTTCCGCACGGCGGACGCCTGCGGCGTCTCCCGCATCTACCTCTCGGGCTATACGCCGACGCCGCTCGATCGCTTCGGCCGCGCTTCGAAAGTGGGGAAGAGCGCGCTTGGCGCGGAGCGCTCCGTCTCCTGGGAGAAGGGAGAGATCTCTTCTGTCCTAAAGAAGCTGAAGGTCGAAGGGTTCTTTATCGTCGCAGCCGAGCAGTCGCCGAGAGCGGTAGATTACAAGGATATCCCGAAGAGAAAGAAAATGGCGTTCATCTTCGGCAACGAAGTCTCGGGCGTCTCCAAGGAAGCCCTGAAGAGAGCGGATATGATCGCGGAGATCGCCATGCTCGGCGAGAAGGAGTCGCTCAACGTGTCGGTGGCGGCGGGAATGATCCTCTCGCGCGTGCTCGGTATTTAATACGAAACGCTTGTCACTAGCCTATTCTCCGCATCGAGGATGCGGATGGTTTCCCGACGGCTTTTCCAGAGGCCTTCGCCGGAATTGAGGTAGACCCGCCATTCATTCTTGTAGAATCCTGGCTGGTCCTTGCTCCCGAGGAGGCAGGAATTGTAATTGTAGTTGTCCGCCACGAAGTTCTGGCACTCCTTGCTCAGGTACTGAGGGATCGTGCCTGTCGGCAGGAAGCAGGTGGGCAGAGAGTCGAGGTAGTCGAGACACTGGTCATTGAGGTGATTCGGTCGCGCGGGGAGCTTGTACGTCTCCGGACGTCGGCACTCGCTCTGGATCGAGGGGTAGAAATTCTGGAAATGGGCGAAGTAGCCGGTGCACGAGTTCACCCGGAAGGAGTAGCCGGTGGGGGAGCGGCCGGAGACGAGGACGATGCGATCGCCTCCGCGCACGTAGATCGGCTGCTCCACGTTGATGCTGCCTGCGGCCGGGAGGATCACCCCCTTGGGGATCGGGCGACCCCTTCCCGTGGCGTCGCTCTCCACTCGCCAGCCGGTTATGGGGACGAGATCGGAGGAACTCCCTTTTATGGATATCTGCAGGTACTCGGAATTCGGATCCTGATTCGGGTAGTAGTAGTCGAGGGACACCCGGCTCCGGTACGGAGAGAGGACCTCGCCGGGTTTCAGTAGTTTCTTGATGCGCTCTGGCTCGGTTCCAGATCCGGACGAGGAGGTATTCTCAGAGTACGTCGGAGAGATCGAAGCCCACTGCATGCCGATCTGCCCCGTTTGCGCGTAGTTTATCGCCGCCATCAGGAATATGACGACGAGAAAGACGCTGAATCCGCTTATCCCGCCGCCTCCTTCGCTCTCTGCCATATTCTTATAAGTATACCCCG
>DASPJT010000016.1:0-2648 GCA_035628455.1 Minisyncoccota bacterium | reverse complement strand
CACATCGAGGCCGAGATCCGCCGCTTCTTCCCGGTCCCGGTGATCGTGGAGCCGCTCTCGCTCGCGCTCTCCGTGAATCTGCGGAGAGCCATGCCCGCGCTCGACAAAGGAGCGCACCTCGCCGTGCATATGAGCGGGCGCGCCACGGAGATCCTCCTCTTCGAAGAAGGGATGCTCCTCGAGTCAGCCTCGTTCCCGCTCGGCGTCCAGGACCTCTTCACCGCTATCGGACGCGCGCTCCGCACGACGGTCGAGGTGATGCGGGACAAGATCCGCCTCTCGCACCGGGGGCACGCGGCCCTCTCCGCGGATCTCCTGCGGCTTGCCGGGAAAGAATGGCTCTCCCTCTTCGAGAAGGCGACGGAGATGATCCTGGAGCGCTCCCCGCACCCGGACAGCCTCGCCCTCCTCGCGCCCGCGGAGATCCTGCGCCCGCTCGAAGCCCTCATCAAGGGGAGCTTCACCTATCATCGCGGCGGGCGGCGCGGCATCCCCCTCATCGCGCTCACCGGAGAGGCTCTCTCCCGGAGCGTCGCTCTCCCGGGAAATCTCGGGAGCGGGACGCTTGCGATAGCGGCGCTCTTCGCGCATACGCACCGCTCACCCTTCCTCCTATCCACAAGCGCGGAAAGCCCAGAGGAGCAGGCCGTGGTATGATTTTGCTATCTAACTTCGCCGATCTTATTTGATATGCCCAAGGATTCTTTCCAGGACGTAGTACCCCCGAAGAAGACTATCCGCGACATCCCTATACCGGATCACAGACAGAGGAATGAGCGCGAGCGGCCGGATATCCACCACCAGGCGCCGCCCAAAGAGGTGAGGGAAGCGAGGGAGATGCGCGGCGACGTCTCTCCGCCCTCCCGGAGAGAAGTTCCTCCGCCTCCGCCCCCTCCGAATCCCAGGGTGTACGCCTACGGAAGCAAGGGAGAGCCGCTCAGCGATTCATTTATGGGAAGATTCTGGCCTCCTAAGATACATTTCGGAAAGATCGCCCTCGTCGTGGGCGGCCTCGCGCTCGCGGGCGTTCTCCTCTTTGCCGGCAAGTTCCTCCTGCCGAAAGCAGTTGTCAGCATCGTGCCCAAGGTCTCGGTCATTTCCGTGGATGAGATGATCACCGCGAACAAGGAAGCGGGGCCGGAAGGCCTCCAGTTCGAGCTCATGAAGCTCTCCGAGGAATCCTCCACCGTCGTCCCGGAGACCGGCACGAAGACCATCTCGGAGAAGGCGAGCGGCACCATCATCGTCTACAACGACTACAGCTCCGCCACCCAGCGCCTCATCAAGAACACCCGCTTCGAAACTCCCGACGGCAAGATCTACCGCATCATGGTCCCCATCACCGTTCCCGGTAAGAAGGGGAATGCTCCCGGCAGCGTGGAAGCCCAGGTATTTGCAGACCAACCCGGCGAGGCCTACAACATCGCCTCTGCCGACTTCACCATCCCCGGCTTCAAGGGCGATCCTCGCTACAGCAAATTCTACGCGCGCACCAAGACAGCCATGACCGGAGGCTTCAGCGGCACGGTGAAGACCGCTTCTCCCGCGGACGTGGAGAAGGCCCGCGCCGACCTCTCCGCCTCTCTCACCGAGAGCCTCAAGATGGCGGCGAACGAGCAGAAGCCGGAAGGCTACATCCTCTATCCGGATGCCATCTTCACGGAGACAGAGACCCTCTCCAATCCCGAATCGAGCGAGGTGAAGCAGCGCGTGACCCTCTACGGCATCATCTTCGACGAGAAGAAGCTCTCCCAGTACCTCGCGTACCGCAAGCTCGCGGCAGGCGACTACCATGGCGAGGAGATCACCGGGGGCGAGACCCTCAAGAACCTCTCCTTCAAGCCGCAGGGCGGCGGGAAGCCGTGGGAATCCGGCAGCATCGCCTTCACTCTCTCGGGCGAAGCTACGCTCACCTGGGTCGTGGACGCCGAGCGCCTCAAGGAATCTTTGGCCGGCATCCCCAAGAAAGAGGTCCCCTCCGTCCTCCAGACCTACCCCATGGACAGGAGCTCGGTCGTCGTCCAGCCCTTCTGGAAGAGCACCCTCCCGGAGAAGCCCTCCCAGATACAGGTAGTCTTCAAGGAGAAATAGGAACCCTGGAGTCAACGGGAAGCCTCTTCGGCTTCCCGTTGACGCTTTTAGCCTTATCTGATAGGCTACCCTTCATTCTGTCCGCTGATGGAAACCCAAAACGTACGTCATCTAGGCACCGTGGTTGAGGCTCTGCCGAACACCCTTTTCCGGGTCGTTCTCAAAGAGACCGGCAAGGAGCTCTTGACGTACCTCGCTGGGAAGATGCGGTTCCACCGCATCCGGGTGCTCGTCGGGGACACCGTCGAGATAGAGCTCGAGCCCTACGGCGGGAAAGGGAGGATCGTCCGAAGAATGTAGCTATGAAAGTCCGCGCATCCATCAAGCCCATCTGTGCGAATTGCAAAGCGCTCCGCCGCAAGGGGAGGATGCACGTCATTTGCAGCAACCCGAAGCATAAGCAGCGTCAAAAATAATCATGCGTATCAGCGGTATCAACATCCCGGAAGAGAAGCGTATCGAGATCGGCCTCACCGTGCTCTTCGGCATCGGCCGCCCCCGCGCCCTCTCCATACTCAAGGAAGCCAAGGTGGACCCGGGAACCAAGGGCAAGGCGC
>DASPJT010000015.1:0-4535 GCA_035628455.1 Minisyncoccota bacterium | reverse complement strand
GCCGGTTTCACTCGCCTCAGCGTCCTTGCGGAGCGCGAGGGCGACCGGAGCAGGAGCTTCCTCTGCGACCGGCTCGATCTCGACGACGGAAAGCGGAGCCGCATTCGCCGTAGCAGCGCGCGGCAGCGGCGTGAAGGGATTCAAGAGATCAGCGAAAGGCTTCACGGCTGCACCCACGGAGAGAATGATGCGCGTCATCTCATCCCCCATCGAGACGAGGGGCTGGAAGGCCTGGAAGGAGCGGGAACCGCCTCCTGCATAGACCATCCCGTACGAGAGCGTCGCGGAGAGGCCGAGAAGGCCGAAGAGGAAGAGATATGTAAGGAGAGTGTCGCCGACGCCGGTGTACGGAATGGAGCCGAGCGGTACGGAGACGAAGGAAGCAAGCGGAGAGACGCTCGTGACGCGGGTGAGCTCGACGGTCGGGAAGGTCCCGCCGCTACCCGAGCCGCCGCCACCACCTGAAGTGGAACCGCCGCCCGTAGAGGAACCGCCGCCGGTAGAGGAGCTGCCGCCGCCTGAAGTGGAGCCAGGGGGAGGAGGCGGAGGAGGAGGGGGTGGCGGAGGAGGCGGAGGAGGAGGGGGCGGGGTTACTATAACGCCGCTTGAAGAACCGCCAGGAGGAGGCGGAGGAGGAGGGGGTGGCGGAGGAGGCGGCGGAGGAGGCGGAGGCACCACCTCGATTTCAGGACCAGGCCCGCCGCCGGAAGAAGAGGAGCTGGGGCCGGGACCTTCTCCTGGGCCAGGACCTTCACCAGGCCCGCCGCCATCGCCGGGACCGCCGCAGCAGCCAGGACCGGTTTCGCCGATGCCGATCTCGACTTCGCCTCCGTCACTGCCACCGTTGCCATCACCACCATCGCCATCGCCTACGCCAGGCAGATCGCCGCCACCATCAACTTCGGCGCCGCCGCCGGTATCTCCACCGCCGCTGCTGTCTCCCCCGCCATCGACTTCAACCCCACCCATATCGCCGCCTTCTTGTGCTAAGGCGCTCGTAAAAAAGCTCACTGCCCTCATCTGAGGCGAGACCGCGCCCTGCGCCACCAAAAGCAAAGCCACCACCAGGGCGAAGGCGGGCCAGAGATTAGTTCTTTTCTTGGTCATATTTTTCTTTCTTAGCTTGTCTCAGTTCAGCTGGGACGTTTTCTCCTGTCGAAAACACAAAAATTGGGATCGTGCAGCGCGAGACGAGCTCGCGCTGCCGATTCCACCCTGGTAGCCAGGGATTCTTACGACCCGTAGTACGTGGGGTGCTGCGGCCGATAGGGCTGCAGCAACGGCGGAGACGGCGGAGGGAACGGTACCGGAGGCGCTACCACAGCCGGAGGCGGCGGAGCCTGGAGAACGAAGGCTCCCCTGCCCGCCGCGTTCGGAATGCTGAGCAGGTGCTTGAGGCGAGCCGGCGTGACCCAGAGGCCGTTGTCGACGACCCCAGGACCCGGAGCAGGCTGTTTCGGCAAGACCATGATCCGCTTGCCATTCGGGCCATAGACGCAGATCAGGAAGGCCGTGCTGTCAGTCATATACCCCCGCTTCGGAACCTGGAAGATGACTTCCCGGCTGTTGCAGAGGTAGGCGGCGAAGACGTCTTGTGCCTCGCCGTACTGATCCACGACGGGCTTCTTGAAGAGCGCCGGGTCCATGCGGCGAGAGTTCGCTGCATAGACCTTCACTTTCGAATGCGCGATTCTGCGCACGTTGAAGGCGTACATAGCCGCCTGGACGCACCCGGGATAGCCCTGGATCGCGCCGGCATCGATGCCGGCTTTGATCTGAGGAGCCACCTGCCAGCTGTCGGCACCGCGGAACCAGGCACTGATGATCGGATCCGTAGGATTGACGACTGCCAGAGAGAAGCGAAGCTCAAGGCAGTCCTGATGCTGCTTCGGCCTGACGCAGTCCGGAGCTTCATCAAAGCCTTGCGCGAGCGACGCGGTTCCCCCGCCTGCCAAAGGCAGGCCGAGGAAGACAGCGAGGGCGAGGGCGCTTGCGCGCCCCGCGATCTTAGTCATGACGACCTCCTTCAGCTAGTGCATTGAGGGCACGTCGCCCACCGCGGTACCTCGCTCCGAGGCAGCGGCTGAGCGCGCCGCGGCGGCGGAGACTTCGGACGCAAGTCCACGAGATAGTGGTTCTTGCAGCCCTTGAACTGACCGACAAAGAGGCCTCGCCGGATCTCGCAGACGCTGACCTCCCGCGTTTCAGGATTCTCAAGCGCTACGAGCACATGCCGTTGCGCCTTGTGCTCACCGGTGACCCGGTGAGTGAAGGTCAGGAAGTCCAGAACGACGCCGTTCGGAACTTCTGTGGTGTAGCACTTGTTCGCGCGAACCATGTCCAGGTAGGTCGTGCAGTCCCGGGAGGAGAGACGCATCAGGCGGCAGTTCGTGCCGTCGTCGGCCAGGTTGCCGTGTTCATGCATCTTTTTCCACGGACCGCCGCGTGCAGAAGCGATCGCGGCGCTCGGGAAGGTCTTGGGGGCAAGCGCTTGCTTGGCCTGCGTCCGCTTTGCAGCGGCAGTAGGCTGCGCTGCAGAAGCCGAGGATGCTCCCTGCGCCGCTAACGCGAGCGCAAGCAGCAGGGTCAGTAATGGCGATAGCCGCATGGGCTCGCTTCCTTTCGTATGAGGGTCGGGAATTGTGAATGAACGCGTCGCAGTTCTTGTGCGATTTCTGCTGCGATTTGCGCAGAGGCAATCCGTTCGCGGACCGACCCAAGGTCAGTCCGTAAGCGGATAACTCTTCACAAAATGCGCGGTGACCACGAAGCGCTCCTCTTTCGCCCCCCACACGTTGCAGGTGGAGAGGATGAGCTTGCCTTCGCGCTTTCCTATATCAACGGACTCGTTCCCTGCGAGCACTTTCTCGACGGAATCCACCACATAGAGGAAAGCGGTGTTCGCGCCCTCGAGCTCGATCTCGTCCCCTGCCCTAAGCTCCTTGAGGCGATTGAACACCTTGTAGTTCTGGTTCCGCACCACCGGGAGCCCCGAGCTGTGCCCGAAGATGAGAATGTTCTGGTGGCTCCCGAGGAGCCCCGAGCCGGGATAGTGGACGGGTCCCTGCTGGAGCTCACCCTCGAGGACCTTGTCGTCCTGGGTCGAGGGGCTCCGCACGGGCACCGCGAGCTTGATCGCCGGGATGCGGATGGCTCTCACCACGCCGAGTTCTGCTGGGGTAGACGGGGAAACCGGCGTTTCCTTTCCGTAGAGGAGCCCTTTCCAGAGTTCCACCACCCCGAAAGGGGCGAGGCCGAGGGCGGAGAGCGCGAGGGAGAGCAGGGCGAAGAGGCCGAGGCAGAGGAAGAGGAAGCGCCGCCTCCGGCGCTTCACTTCGGCCTCCGAATTCTGCTGCAGTGCATTGTCCATGGCTGTCCTGTCAATGACCGCTTTACTGAGCCACTTTGCTACTTTCGCTCCGCGGAGTCAAGCTCTGGCGCCACAGGAGGAAATAGAAGAGGAGGACGGGCAGGAGGAGCACCTGGAGAAGGAGGAGCGCCGGGAGGAGCCCCATGCGGTCCGCGAAGAGGCCGGTGAGGAACGTGAGGGCCGCGCCGAGGAGCGTGCCTGCGAAGGAGACGAGCGAGCCGAGCGTCGCGCGATGCGTATCCGCATATTCCCTCTGGAGCATGGCGTTCTCCGTCACCGATCCGAGTCCGGCGAAGAAAGTGGCGAGAGGATTGATGAGAGGAGAGAAGAAAGAAGGGACAGCGAGGACGAACGTGCCGATCCCGAACACCGCTCCCTCGGACCAGAGCGCCATCTTCTCTCTCCCGTATCTTTTTACGAAATATCCGACGCTCTTCATGCCGAACGCAGAGCCGGCATGCCCGAGCGATTTGGCTATGCCGATGGCCCAGAGCGGCCAGAGCATCAGGAAGAAGGCCGGCATGAGCGGAGTCTTGGCTCTCCAGTACGCTTCCGTGAGCGCTCGTCCGGACACCAAGAGATTCAGGCGGACATTGCCTCGGATGAGCGACAGCGCTTCCCCGATATGCGCATAGGCGTTAGACCGGAGATGGCCCCGTATGGCCGGCTCCTTCACGAAGAAAGCGAGGAGTAGAGCGGCAAATAGGGGGATAAGCGCAAGCTGGAACACGAGGGCAAGAGAAATACCCACGAAGAGACTACCGCTGAGGACCGCCGCGGAGAGAGCGACTTGATGCCAGAACCCGATCTCTCCCCGCCGCGCGGCATACTCCTCTTCCCTGCCGAGCTCCTTCAGCGTGTCGTGGAGAAGCGCATCGTTGTTGCCGCTTGCGAGCGCGAAGGCGAGCCCGTCGAGGATGCCGCCGATGACGAGCATCGGATAGCCGTCAGCGAACGCGAAGAAGCCGAGTGCTGCGAGCGCGGAAAAAGAACTGAGAATGAGCACGCTCTTTCTCCCGAAACGATCCGAGAGCACGCCGGTCGGAATCTCGAAGACCATCGCCGCGATCAGGCTGATGCTGAAGACGGACGCCGCGAGCGCGTAGGACTCGGTGATCCCGACGTAGTAGATGAACATCACCGCCGCATAGAAGCAGAGGCTTCC
>DASPJT010000014.1:0-3658 GCA_035628455.1 Minisyncoccota bacterium | reverse complement strand
CCTCCTCTTGGGCTACAAGACCCGCTGGGGAGCCTGGGCGCTCATCGTCTTTACCCTGGTCGCTTCCGCCATCTTCCACAATTTCCTCAAGGACGCGTCTCAGATCGTGATGTTCCTCAAGAACCTCGCGCTCGTAGGAGGTCTCCTCTACGTCGCGGCGTACGGGCCGGGACTCTGGAGCCTGGACAGCCGCAAGCATGCGCATCCGGTGATGTAAGGGACCGCCTTTGGCAAAAAGAGCCCGCCTCGCGGCGGGCTCTTCTCGTTATAAGGGATCCGAGAAGAGAAGTTTTTTGAATTCGCGACGCAAGACCGCGAGATCGTGAAGCAAGACGCCTTCCGGGCTGACTGAGGCAAAGGGTGCGTGCAGCACTCCGGCGCGATCGATCTTTCGGGAGGGAAAGACGACCTTGTCCTCGAGACGGTAGTTCAAAGCGACTTTCCGCGGTATTTCCTTGCTGTTGCAGAATACGACATCTGTTCTCCGGCCGAGATGCTTTTCGATGCGCTTCAGGAAGTCGTCCGCGGTGTAGTTATCGGTCTCCCCTCTCTTGTTCACCAGATTGAGCAGAAGCACTATCTTCCCCGGAGAGCGCGAGATCGCCTCCTTCATGCCCTTCGGGAGAAGCACGGGAATGATGCTCGAATAGAAGTCCCCCGGGGAGATGATGATCCAATCGGCCGCGGAGAGGGCCCCTTCCACTTCCGGAGTGATGCGCGGCTCCGGCTTGAGGTACACCCTGCTGATCGCATGCGTGTCCGGATGCCAGAGCGGGTTCTTGGCGATGGTATCGATGACGGTTTCGCTCGCTATATGGCCGCCCGTGCGCAGAGCAGCGCACAACTGGGTCTTTTTCATGGTGACGGGGAGCACCCGGTGCCCGTTCAAGCCGCAGAGCTTCCAGAACGCCTCGAGGCCTCCTTTTTTCCCTCCCTCTTTCTCGAGAGCAAGCAGGAGGAGATTCTTAACCGAGTGCCCCCGAAGCGATCCTCCTTGATAGCGATACATGAGGGCGCGGGAGAGCAGCTCGTCCCGGCAGAGGGCCGCCGCGCATTTTGTCAGGTCCCCCAAATAGCCATCCGCTTCGTATTCGTCCTTGAGGATCCCTGTAGAGCCGCCCGAATCCGTACTGGGGCAGATGCCTGTTATTTCGAGTCCCTCTATCTCCCTCAAGGCCCGGAGGATCTGGGCTTGCCCACCGCCCCCGCCCAATGTGACTATCCGCAGGTTGGCCATAGTACGAATAAGATAACACCGCACGAGAGGAAGAAGTTTCCAGAAAGTTATCCCCGGTTCCCCTTCCCTGCCGGTAAGGATATGCTTAGGGAAAAGAAGAAGGGTACATTCGTTTCGACCACCGGTGGAGGGACTGACTGATGGACGATCAGCGACGACAGCAGGACGAGCAAGGCGAGCTTCGGCTCGATGGGAACACCGCGGCAGCAGTCGTTCGTGACACGCGGACCCGTGAGGAGATCGTGGAAGCCATGACGCGGACCAAGGGCCCGCGCGGAGGACCACGCTGGAACGGCTGAAGCCGACACGAGCAGGGGGCCGGACATCACGCGAAGTGAAGTCCGGCCTCGATTTATTTTTAATCAGGAGACCTTCCCTACGAGGAGGTGTAGATGGAAATGGGCGGGCATCGATTTGTTCTTATGAGTCGGTTCGAGCATCCAGTCGTACGTCTCATTGATGATCCCCTGCTTGATCAGCTTGATCTCCACAAGCTCTTCCACAGTGAGATCATCCTCCACAACATGGCGATTCGGAATCAGCATGTGATGCGTCTCCGCGATAAGATCATACGGGAACCTGTTCTGTACGATCCTCCAATGCGTAAATTGCTTCAAGGATTCCTTTGCACACAGGACGCACTCCGTAGAACCCTCGATCTCACGCAGATAAGACCGGTATTTCGCCAGCATTTCGGCAGTGCGGAGATGCGCCATATTTTCTTGGTCGGGCCGCCGGGAATCGAACCCGGTCTACATCCACCCCATGGACGCGTACTACCGGTATACTACGGCCCGATATTCTAGGACTGCTGATCCGCGTCTCTTTTTGCTTCGGCTTCGGCGAATTCCCTCCAGGGGTCCTTCAGGGAAGGGGTGTCCTTCGGCTTGTGCGGGATGATGAAGGCGGCCGCCACGTAGGTGATGAACACCGGGAAGATGGCGGTCACGAGAGCGGTAAAGACGACCGCGAGGCGCACCAGCGTGGAGTCGAGAGAGAAGCGCTCCGCAAGCCCGCCGCAGACGCCGAAGAGCTTCTTGTCGGTATCCGAGAGGTAGATTTTCTGGACGCGGGGCATTGCAAGGCCATCCTAACGTGCGAGCCACGGAATATCAAATTGCTTGAATTCCGGGAGGAGTTTCTTGTCGTAGAGGATGCGGGAGAGGGCCTCCGCTGCCACCTTGGCGCCATTGAGCGCATTATGCGGCTTCGGCTCCTCCGGGATCCCTACGTAGTTCTGGATCGCGGTCGAATTGAGCGCGGAGCGCTTATGCTCCACCGGCGGCTCTATCCCCCACTTCACCATGTGCACATACGCAGCCGTATGCACGTCGATGGTACGGTGCGCGAGCGAGTAGTCGAGGCGGTAGCGCTCGCAGGTCGCCTTGATGAAATCGCGGTCGAAAGAGGGATTCTGCCCGGCGATCGTATGCTCCGGGAGAGCGCTCGCCCAGGCGAGGAACTCCTTGACGATCTCCCCGTCGCTCTTCTTCCGGGGATCCCGGATCTGTCCTTCCGAGAAGCCGTTCACCTGGAGCGCCTCTTCCGAGACGTGTGCGCCATCCCAGATGCGGCACTCCGCGTAGAAGGTATTCCCGGGATTATTGAAATCAAGCGCCCCGATGCTCACCAGGGAGTGCTTGTGGGGCTCCATGCCGCTCGCCTCTACGTCGAGGACTATCATACGCCGTTTCCTTCTAGCTCAAGGCCGAACTGCCTGCGCACGAAGGTGTCGAAGCGCTCCAAGGGCCCCACGATCCTCGGGAATCTGCCCTTGAGCCGGACCAGCTTCTCATGGAACCAGGGCGAGTGGAGGGAGAGGAGGTACGCGCCGATAGCGAGAAAGAGGATGCCCTGGAGGAAGGGCAGGAGGAGGCCGAGGAACCCGACGGCGAGGAAGAGCCATCCGAGGACATCGAGCAATACTCTCTTGTGGGTGGGATTGAGCTTCTTGAACATGAGGTTATTTGCAATTCGCAGCCAGGCTGTAGCCCGCGCTCTCCGCCGCGGCGGGAGATGCGTAGGTGATCCGGTTCTTCTCGCTGATACTCTTCGCACCCGGGCACCAGGGGAAATGATACTTGGTCCCCTTGGAAGACGCTATCACCTCTCCGGACCTCTCCAGAGCGGAAGCCGCCGCGGCCACTTGCCTAGAACCTTCCCGGGGAGCTCCGCTCCCCTCCCCTTCGGGGTAGAGGATCCGGACCGGCGATTTGGCTATTTCCTGTCCCGAGAGGCGCCCCAGGCCGAAGGAGGCCGTGCCAACGAGGAGGACGATGAGGCCGATAAAAAGGTCTCGTGGGACCGAGAGCAGAACGGCCTCGATAGATTCCTTGATTTTATCAAAGCCCTCTTGTATAATCACACGCACTTAATTATACGGTAAAAGCGTAAACCATGGCAACGAAAAAGGCCGGCGGC
>DASPJT010000013.1:0-7777 GCA_035628455.1 Minisyncoccota bacterium | reverse complement strand
CGCGCAGTGCCTCTACTTCCTCCAGCGCACTCCGGAAGCCATTCCCTTGCTCCGCTCCCTCATCGCGCTCCATCCGGACGACGCGTCTCTCAAGGCGACGCTCGCGCTCTACCTCGTCTCCGTGGGCGAATATGCGGAGAGCCGCGCGCTCTTAGACGCAGTGCCTCCGGAGACTCCCGGCGTGCGCGCGCAGCTCGGCTGGCTTCTCATGCGTGAGGGCAAATTCCTGGAAGCTTTCAGGAATCTCCAGCACGAGAAGGGCGTGTGGCATGCGGAGCGCCTCTATGATCTCCCGCCGGAGAAGCTCTATCAGGCGGGGACATCGCTCCAGGGCAAGCGCATCTTCGTGGTGAGCGAGGGAGGCTTAGGCGACGAGATTCTCTTCGCACGCTTCCTCCAGGACCTGAAGAAGCGCGGCGCCTACGTGATCTTCGGCTGCTCTCCGGAACTCTGGGATATACTCAAAGGCAGCCCGTCCGCGCCGCACGAATTCCGCAAAGCCAAGGAAGTGAAGAGGGAAGAGTACGACTATTACGCGCCCCTCATGAGCCTGCCGATACTCCTCGAGCGGGAGGATCCGTCCTCAGGCATCGAGATCCCGTATCTCTTCGCGGATCCCTTGTACGCGGCTTCCTGGAAACCCCTCATCGAGAGGGAATCGGGCGGGCGCCCCGCGATCGGCATTCGCTGGCAGGGGAAGATGGAGCTCGAGCACCGCCAGGCGCGCGCGGTGCCCGCGCGAGAGATGCTGCCGCTCGCGGATCTCGGGCGCCTCTTCTCGCTCCAGCGCGACAACGGGCTCGGGGAGATGAAGAAGAACGATCCGGTGTATGACTTGAGCGACGAGCTCGTCACCTGGAGTGAGACCCTCGGCGCCTTGGCGAACATGGATTACGTGGTCACCTCCTGCACCTCGACTGTGCATGTCGCGGGCGCCATGGGCAAGAAGACCGCGCTCATCGCCGCCTTCTCGCATCCGCTCTACTTCCCGTGGGCGGTCCCCGGAGAGAAAACG
Source organism: Minisyncoccota bacterium (assembly GCA_035628455.1). Classification (GTDB taxonomy): domain Bacteria; phylum Patescibacteriota; class Minisyncoccia; order Phycocordibacterales; family JAKFXT01; genus JAIOOV01. The sequence continues at coordinate 6,762 of DASPJT010000013.1, read as the reverse complement.
GAGTGGTATCCATCGGTGAAGGTTTTCCGGCAGCCCGTATATAATGATTGGAAGGGGGCGATACGCGCAGCGTACGAATGGATCGAGAAAGATATCGCCGAGACCGGGAAAAAGAGCCCGTAAAATTGACAGAGGTAGGAAATGCGGTTATAATATAGAAAAATAAGCCATGCCTCCCTTCCAACACTTCACAACCAAGGCCCGGGACGCCATCCGCAAGGCTCATGAGCTCGCCATCGAGCGGGGCCAGAACCAGGTGAACCCGCTCCACCTCGCGGCCGCGCTCCTCCTCCAGGAGGAGAGCATGGTCTTTTCCATACTCGAGGTCCTCGAAGTAGACGTGGCCCACCTCACCGACTCCGTGCTCGAGAGCATGGAGACGCCGGAGACGTCCTCCACCCTCTCTCCTTCCTATCAGATCTACCTCACCTCCGATCTCGCCCAGGCGCTCGAATATTCCTCCAAGGTCGCGACCGGCATGCGCGACGAGTTCGTCTCCGTGGAGCACCTCTTCGTGGCGCTCCTCGAGGTGCCCTCCGGCGCGCGCGACGTCTTCGCCCGCTACCGCCTCTCCAAGGAGACCGTCCTCAAGACGCTCCAGGAATTCCGCAAAGGGAAGGTCGCCGACACCAAGGAGCCGAAGAAGGCGCGTGCCCTCGCCAAGTACACGCGCAACCTCACCGAGCTCGCGCAGAAGAACAAGCTCGATCCGGTGATCGGCCGCGACTCCGAGATCTCCCGCATCATCCAGGTGCTCTCCCGCCGCACCAAGAATAATCCGCTCCTCATCGGCGAAGCCGGCGTCGGCAAGACCGCGATCGCGGAGGGTCTCGCCATCCGCATTGCAAATGGCGACGTGCCCGAGTCCCTGAAGGGCAAGGAACTCGTCTCCCTCGACCTCGGCCTCCTCATCGCTGGTACCAAGTACCGCGGCGAGTTCGAAGAGCGCCTCAAGGGGATCATGAAGGAGATCGAGCGCGCGGAAGGCAAGATCATCGTCTTCATCGACGAGATCCACACTATCGTGGGCGCCGGCGCCGCGGAGGGCGCCATGGATGCGTCCAACATGCTGAAGCCCGCGCTCGCGCGCGGCGAACTCCGCGCGATCGGCGCCACCACCCTCAAGGAATTCCAGCGCCACATCGAGAAGGATCCGGCGCTCACCCGCCGCTTCCAGCCGGTCTACGTGCTCGAGCCCTCCGTCGAGGACGCGGTCGCCATCCTGCGCGGCCTAAAGGAGAAGTACGAGCTCTACCACGGCGTGCGCATCACCGATGACGCCATCCTCGCCGCGGTGAACCTCTCGAGCCGCTACATCACCGACCGCTTCCTCCCGGACAAGGCGGTGGACCTCATCGACGAAGCCGCCTCCGCGCTCCGCATCTCGCTCGAGAACAAGCCGCCGCAGCTCGAAGAGGCGCACAGGAAGATCCTCCGCCTCGAGATCGAGCGCGAAGCCCTCAAGAAGGAGGCCGAGAGCGCGGAAGGCAAGAACGCCAAGGGCCGCACCAAGGCCATCGACCGCGAGATCGCCGAGCTCCGCGAGAAGACCCACGACCTCGAGCTCCGCTGGAACAACGAGAAGGACATCCTGGGGAGCATCCGCTCCATCAAGAAGGAGCTCGAGGAGCTGCGCATGGAGGCGGAGCGCACGGAAGCGCGGGCGGATCTCGCGCGTGCGGCCGAGATCCGCTACGGCAAGATCCCCCAGCTCGAGAAGGAGCTCGACACCAAGAACAAGCGCCTGGAGAAGCTCCAGCGCTCCCGCCGCATATTGAAGGAGGAGGTCACCGAAAGCGACATCGCGGACGTGGTGGCGCGCTGGACCGGCATCCCCGTGTTCCGCATGCTCGAGGCGGAGGCTTCCAAGCTCTCCCGCATGGAGGACGAACTCCGCAAGAGGGTCGTGGGGCAGGAGGAGGCCATCCGCAAGGTCTCCGAGGCCGTACGCCGCTCGCGCGCGGGGATAAGCGACCCGGACCGCCCCATCGGCTCCTTCATCTTTCTCGGGCCCACGGGAGTGGGCAAGACCGAGCTCACCCGCGCCCTCGCGGAGTTCATGTTCGACACCGACAAGGCGCTCATCCGCATCGACATGTCCGAATACATGGAGAAGCACTCCGTCTCCCGCCTCATCGGCGCGCCCCCGGGTTACGTCGGTCACGAGGAGGGCGGCACGCTCACCGAAGTGGTGCGGCACCGCCCCTACTCCGTGCTTCTCTTCGACGAGATCGAGAAGGCGCACCCGGAAGTCTTCAATATCCTCCTCCAGGTGCTCGACAACGGCCGCCTGACCGACTCCAAGGGGCGCACCGTCAATTTCAAGAACACCATCATCATCATGACCTCGAATATCGGGGCGCAGTATATCGACAAGATGGAGCAGATCGGCTTCAACGTGAGCCACGGGAACGCGGAGAAGCAGTACCTGCTCACCAAGGAGAAGGTTCAGTCGGCGCTCAAGGATTTCTTCCGTCCGGAATTCCTCAACCGCCTCGACGACATCATCATCTTCGACATCCTCAAGCCCGAGATCGTCCGCGAGATAGTCTCCATCCAGGTGGATATCGTGCAGAAGCGTCTTGCGGAGAAGGAGATCAACCTCGAATTCGAACCGGGTGTGATCGACCTCCTCGCGAAGGAAGGCTATGACCCGCACTACGGCGCGCGGCCTCTGAAGCGCCTCATCCAGACCAGGATCCTCAACCCAGTGGCGAATCTCATGATCGGGAAGGGCGTCGCTCAGGGCGGCACCATCGTGGTGGGCCTCAAGAACAAGGAATTCACCTTCGAGGTGAAGAAGGGCAAGCGCACCCTCTCTACTTTCATGGAGACGGAGAAAGCGTCGGCATAAAAAAGAAACTCGGGGTACATAAGAAGCCGCGTCCTGGACGCGGCTTTCTTCGTTGGCGTACTTACCTCATGACAGGCGGCTCGGTCTGCTGCGTCACCGCAGGAGAAGGATTTAGGAGCTAATTCTTAAAAAACCTATGAAAACTCAGCATAAAATGCATGCGTATCACCGGGCTGGCAGTGCAGGGCAAGAGCCCTACGAGAAACCCGTTATTCTGCCGGAAATAGATGATCAGGACCCAGCGCGGCACGCCTGGGCGGACGCGCGGTTCGCGACGGATATCATGGCCGAGCATGCCCTCTTCTTCACGATCCTTATGCCGGAGGAACTGGCACCGAAAGAACGGAAGGAAGCGCAGGAGTTTTCAAAAAGATTTTCTGATCTGCATGAAAAGATAGACGGAATGGACAATATGGAGTCCATGGATCTATCCTCCTTCGTGCGGGAAATTACCGAGGAGATGAAGCCTTTTATCGAATATAAGGAAGAACGGCAGAGAGCCCAGGAATCCGGAACCCTGCGGAGCCTGGTGTGGCCGCTTTTCTTCGCACACACGCGGCATGAAGCGGAGCGCTGGGTGAGGCGTCTTGAGGGCTATGCGCGTCGAGAGTCTGGTTTCGAGCGCAAGGAAGTGGTCTCTTTCTGGACGAACATCATGGACGAGCACGCGCGATTCGTGGTGCATCTTCTCGACCCCGATGAGTTCAAATTGATCGAAACGGCTATGAGCACCAGCAACGTGTTTCGCCAGCTAGAGAAAGGCGGGCTTACCGGTGTAGTTTCCGCAACGGCGTCCGAACCCGGGACGGTCGCGAAATCTCTCGCTCAAAATCCGGAGATGGACGCGGTGATGAGTGCCGCGGAGACGATGCTCGATTTCAAGACTAAGGCTGTGCGCGATATCGAGAAGGCGCGGATCAAGAGCATCATCGATCCGCGGCTAGCGGATCACGTCCGCCGGGAGGCTCAGAAATTCGTAGACGAACTGAAGCGGGCTGAGTAGCCGAATACCTCCCGCGGTTCTGCGCACAAACAAAAAACGCCATACGGCGTTGATTTTGTGTGTGCGCAGGGAGGGATTCGAACCCCCGTAGCCCGAAGGCGAGAGATTTACAGTCTCTTGTAATTGACCACTCTACCACCTGCGCAGTGGCGGGAACGGTCTCTAAATTACACCAGAGCGGCGGAAAATGAAAGGCGTCGGGGAGCAAAAGCTAGCTGGCATGGCCTTCTCTGCTTATAATTGATGCATCATGGCGAATCTCGAGATGGGGGGATCAGAGAGCGCTGGTCCTAAGAAACCGCGCTTCATAGATAGCGTCTATAAGGTGACTACGGGAGAGAAGCCTCCCGCTCCCGCGGAGGCTCCCAAGAAGAGAGAAAATCCTCCTCCTGACCCGGCAGAACTATTCGAGAGACTGGCGGCAGAAGAGGATCCTACCAAGAGAGGAGCGCTCCTCGTGAAGGTGGTGCAGGCCCTCAAAGAGCAAGTCCGTCTCAGCCTAGGGGATTATCCAGGAGGGATATATCAGGAGGAGATGGATAAATTTCTGGCGGAAGTCCAGAGAGAATACGGAGATAAGTGGAATGAGCCCGCATTAATGCGTGCCCTGATCGGAGAGAAGGGAGGTTTCAAGATAGATGCTTCGGGACGGGGCTTAGATTTCCCTGGGAAATTCTCTGTAGTCAGCTTTCTCGGGCGTTTGAAGCAGTTGGCAAAAGCAGAATCTATGGACGACGCGCGGTCCCTGAATGATTGACGGTTTACCCGTATTCCGCTATAGTCCTCCTCACTATGTCGCAAGATAGACTCATCAAGCTCGCCTGCAGCAAGTGCAAGCGCGTCAACTATTGGAGCCGCAAGAACAAGAAGAAGGTCGAGCGCAAGATCGAGCTCGCCAAGTGGTGCAAGTGGTGCAAGAAGAAGGTCGTCCATAAGGAAGCGAAGAAGTAGCAAAAAGCCGCCTTCGGGCGGCTTTTGCGATACGGTAAGGAATGTTAGACTCCGTGGCGTAAGGGCGATTAGTTTAGTGGTAGAACAGCGGTCTCCAAAACCGCTAGCGGGGGTTCGATTCCCTCATCGCCCGCCTCTGATACATAAACAACAAAAGACCGGCTCGTGCCGGTCTTTTGCGCTGCTGTTATCAGAGGTTACCTAGCGAACTGCTTGGTGAACCACCCGAAGAGGCTGAAGGAAGATTCGTGGGCATCGATGAAGGCTTCGATCTTTGCCTGGATATCTTCGAGAGCCTGGATCTGCGCGGTGAGTTCCGCCTTTATCGCGTCGCTCGTGGCGTTCGCGAGGAGATCCCTAAGGTGAGTTATGTTCGCCGAGGTCGTGGAGAGCTCGCTGCGGAGCTCGCCGAGGCTCTTGTAGTCCGTTCCGAACAGGAAGGAGGTGAGCTTGCCCCGGTTCTCGATCTTTGTCATCGCTGCGGCGGTGGTGGAAGCGGAGTCATTCTGCTTCTGCGCCACTACGCGGACCTGTGCGCCGATGCCGCCGTCGCGGTCAGCGATGCTAAGGAGCGAATGGACGAAGGTAGCGACAGTGCTGCGGTGAGCCTCAGCGTTGAGCTGGCCGTGTACCTTAGCCTGAGTGCTCGTCGCGTTACCCTTGACGGTGCTCGTGGCGTTGGCGTTGTTATTGCCCTTGCCGTTATTCGTAGTGGTGCCGTTCGTAGTCGTGCCGCTGGTCTGCCCCTTGATGTTGGCGTTTACGTTCGCCTTGAGGGAATTATCCCCGACGCTCGTGGTCGCCTTGATGTTTGCCTTTACCGAGCCCTGGCCCTGGGCGCTCGCAATCGAGGCCGCAGAGGCCGAGATCAGCATGGCGATCGCTAGTGCTGATATTAGTCGGTTTTTCATAAAGTTGAGATTTTAGCTTATGAGGACAGGGTCAAAAACCGGCATATCCTCACGTACATATGACGGAATAGGGCCAGAAAAGTGACATTTTAGATTATTCCGAGGATGCCAGAAATCTCTTTGCTAACAGGGGAATTTCTGGATCGTTGCCGTTCTCAAACCACCGAATTTGCCCGTCTCTTTTGAACCACGTCTTCTGACGCTTGGCGTACTGCCAGATTTCGTTCTGTAGCTGTGTCTCGAATTCTTCCTGCGAGAGCGTGCCCTGGAGCACACGAGCCATATAGCGGTATTCCAGGCCGAGTTCTTCCATCCGCTCATAAGAGAGTCCATCGGCGTGCAGCCGCTCGGCTTCGGCAAGCATGCCCTGGTCCAGGCGCTCTTTGAGGCGCTTCGCGATCTTCTCTTTCAATAGTTCATCCGGCGGCAGGAGGCCGATCTTGAGGGCATCATACTCTGCTGATGTCTCTGCTTTCGGCACTTTGCCGAGGGCTTCCGCTATCTCGATGGCGCGGACGAGGCGCACCGGGTTGTGCCGATCTATGTCCGCTGCGCGGCCGGGGTCCACTGCCAGGAGCTTCTCATAGAGTTCCTCTGCGGAAAGTTTCTCCAGTTCATCCCGCAATTCCTTGTTCGGTGGCACTTCAGGGAGGGCTGTGCCATTGAGCAAGGTATCTACGTAGAGTCCGGTGCCCCCGCAGACTATCGGCAGCTTGCCGCGGGAGAGGATGTCAGAGATCACCGCTTTCCCTAGCTTCTGGAACTCCGCGACGGAAAAACGCTCGCGCGGGTCAGCGACGTCGAGGAGATGATGGGGGATGCCATTCATCTCCTCTGTAGTCACTTTGCCGGTGCCGAGATCGAGTTCGCGATAGACCTGGCGGGAGTCGGCGGAAATCACCTCGCCGTCAAATGCCTTGGCGAGCGCTATGGAAAGCGCCGTTTTCCCGGAGGCGGTGGGACCGACGACGGCTATGATTTTCGGCTTTTTAGACATGCGGCGAAATGGTAGCATGGGCCTATCTTACCCGCTAATCACTTTT
>DASPJT010000012.1:0-6736 GCA_035628455.1 Minisyncoccota bacterium | reverse complement strand
GTCCCCTCGCGTATTCCATGATCAAGGCGCACGTAGGGAAGCGCGAGAAGTTCGACAGTGCCTACTTCGGCTCCTTCATCGCTGCCCTCGAGAAGGAGGGCGCAGCGGCACTCACGAAGAGCATCGAATCCCTCCCGTCCGTGGTGCGCGCCCTCGTGGTCGCTGTGCCGAAAGAAGCGCTCTTCTATGCGGAGAAGCGCATCGCCGCGAAGGCGGAGCGCGACGCCAAGCATGCCGCCCAGAAGGAAGAGGCTGCGGCCGCCTCCGCTGCGGAGCTCGACAAGACTATCGATCAGCTGGTCATCGAATAACCCATGTATTTCAATCGCGCGATCGTCATCGGCAATCTGACGCGGGACCCTGAGCTCAAGGCGCTCCCCTCCGGCATGCAGGTGGCCTCCTTCTCGCTCGCGACCAACCGCGTCTGGAAGGACAAGAACGGCGCGCGCCAGGAGAGCACGGACTTCCACAATGTGGTAGTCTTCGGCCGCCAGGCGGAGACGACCGCACAGTATCTCCACAAGGGGGATACCGCCATGGTGGAAGGCCGCATGCAGACCCGCTCCTGGGACGGTCCTGACGGAGCGAAGCGCTACCGCACGGAGATCGTCGCGGACCGCGTGCAGTTCGGCCCCAAGGGAGGGCAGGGAGGCGGACGCTCCGCTGCTCCGGCGGGAGATACCGCTCCCGGCAAGAGCCAGCCGAAAGAGGATGCGATCGAATATCCCGAAGAAGAGATTAATCCGGAAGACATTCCGTTCTAAATATGAAGCAGTGCTACTTCTCTCAGAACAATATTAAATACATCGACTACAAGGACACGGAGCTTCTCAAGAAGTTCCTCAATCCGCATGGTCGCCTCATGTCGGGGAAGCGCACGGGTGTCTCCGCCAAGAACCAGCGCCAGCTCTCTGTCGCGGTGAAGCGCGCTCGCTTCATGGGTCTTCTCCCGTACATCGCTCGCTAGGCGATCTTTCCACCCCGCCGCCTTTGTGGGCGGCGGGGTGTTGTTTTCAGTAAAGACTTACGCTAAGTTAAATTTTAGCTTGCTCTGACAGGGAGACTTCGAATGGTGAAGGCGTGCTGCGACGGTATCGAAATCGAGGGGAGCGAAGAAGTCCTCCTGAACCTTCTAAGGAAGGCGGGGGAAACCGGTAAGACGCTCCCGGATCTACTCGCGGAAGAGGGAACGCCGGCAGGAGTTGCAGTCCGCGAACTCAAGCCGCACGAGCGAAAATAGCAAAAGGCCCGCGGGGAAACCCGTGGGCCTCGCTAATTTTAAAATTACGCCCTTTCCACGTACTCGCCCGTCTCCGTATTCACGCGGATCATGTCTCCCTCGTTCACGAAGAGAGGAGCGTTCACGGTGGCGCCGGTCTCGAGGACGACCACCTTAGTGCCGCCCTGGGCGGTGTTGCCACGTATGCTCGGCGGCGCTTCTACGACCTTGAGATCCACCTTGATCGGCGTCTTGATGCCCACGATCTCTTCTTCAAAGGTGAGGAGGTCGACTTCGGTATTCGGCTTGAGGAACTGAGCGCGGTTGCCGAGCACGGTTGTATCGAGCTTGAAGCGCTGGGAGGGATCGTTCTTCTCGCAGAACCAGAACTCGCCCTTGTTGGTATAGAGGTATTTGATGGTGCGCGAGTCGATCTCGGCTTCCTCGGCCTTCTCGGCGGCGTGGAAGGAGTGCTCCACGACCCGTCCGGAGATGAGGTGGCGGAGCTTGGTCTGGTTCACCGGCTTCCGCATCTGCTTGCGGAAGACATGGGAGGAGAGGACTTCGTAGGGTTCGCCCTCGAAGACGATATATTTCTTCCCGGTGATCTCGTTGTATTCCAGAATAGCCATAGTTCGTATCGGTAACGAGGGCTATCCTAACGGAGAGAGGGGGATTTGTCCACGCGCGAGGCCCTGTGGAAAGCGAGCGGCGCCGATCGAGTGCATTTGCTATATAATAGGCTCACGTCTCATGTTCAAGCGGCTGCTCCATTTCGTCCAGTACAATAATGCGCTCCCGATAGCTCTCTCGGCTATCTTCCTCTCGGTGAGCGGAGCCTTCGCGGCGAGCCCGGATGCCCGGGAGGCCGTCTATTCGGCCGAGGCACGGGTCCGCTCCGTGGACAACACCTACCTCGCCTCTCTCGACCCGGCTACCCGGGACTTCAAGCTCCTCATCGTCTCCATCAAGGAAGACGAAGAGAAGTACTATGTCGAATATTCCTTCAACACCGTCGATATCAAGGAGTACGTCTGGCAGGAGATACCCGTGACGAAGATGATGACGGTCTCCAAGAAGGAGCTCCTCGGCGGCGACCTCGGCATCTTCGTGGCGAAGGAGCTCGCCCAGCTCCTCGACGCCCAGCGCACCTACCTCGCGGAGGCCAAGAAGATTGCACTCAAGGAGGGCGTGACCCAGAAGGTGGTGACCGTCGAATATTCCGGCCTTGTGGGCAAGTTCTTGAGCCCCACGGAGGAGACGTTCGCCGGGTACACCCCGACCAAGCCGGATACGGAGGAGCTTGCTTCTCCTCCTGAGGAGAATGTCCCGCCGCCTGTCATAGCAGTGAATGCTCCAGTAGGGGAGATCCCGACAAGCGTATCGCAGCCCTCCGTACCGCCTCCTCCTGATGCGAATACCATCCGCTCCATGATCGAGGATGCGGTGAGAGAGGCGCTTGCGCGCAACTCCGAGGATTCTGCGGCCGCCGTCGCTTCGAGCGGATCTTCCTCGAGTGATTCGACTTCTACTGGGTCTTCGGGATCGGGCTCGTCTTCTACGGAAACCCCGGCGTCTTCGGACACGGCTTCCTCCACTCCTTCCGGAGACGCGGCTTCTTCGACTCCCTCGGAAACCCCCGCCGAACCAGAGCCCGCTCCGGACACAACCCCCCCGACCATCACGCTTAATGGCAACAATCCTGCGACGATCGAGGTCGGCTCCTCCTATGTGGACCTCGGTGCCGTGGTCACGGACAACGTGGACCAGAACCTGGGGTATACGGCGACCCCTGATTCCGTGGATACCTCCACCACCACCTCGGTCACCATCACCTATACAGCCACGGATTCGGCGGGGAATACCGCGACCGCGACCCGGACGGTGAACGTAGAGTAGGCCTCTTGCGCGGCTAAACCTTCCGTAGTAGAGTATCCCCGATTCACGAGCGTAAGGCTCGCGTTTTCTTTTCCCTTTAAATGTCCACCATCAATCAGCTCGTGCGGCGCTCCCGCAAGCATAAGATCCGCAAATCGAAGACGGTCGCCCTGACCCGCGGCTTCAACGTGCTCAAGAACCGCCCGACCTTCTATCCCTCTCCTTTCAAGCGCGGCGTCTGCACCAAGGTGACCACCAAGACCCCGAAGAAGCCGAACTCCGCTATCCGCAAGATCGCGCGCGTGCGCCTCACCAATGGCATGGAAGTCACCGCCTACATCCCGGGCGAGGGCCACAATCTCCAGGAGCACTCCGTGGTCGTGCTCCGCGGCGGCCGCGTGAAGGACATCGGCCTCCGCTACACCATCGTGCGCGGCGTGCTCGACACGCAGGGCATCGACAAGCGCCGCAAGGCTCGCAGCCGCTACGGCACCAAGCTTCCTAAGGCTGCCAAGAAATAATCCATGCGCCGCAAAGTAAAGAACAGGAATATGGTCGAGCCGGATCTCCGCTACAAGTCGGAGAAACTCGCTAAGTTCATCAACTACTGCATGCAGGCGGGCCGCAAGGACGCCGCCCGCAAGGTGGTCTACGGCGCGCTCGACATCGTCAAGGAGAAGCTGAAAGTCGAGGCGCCGATCGAGATCTTCGAGAACGCGCTCCGGAACGCCGGCCCCACCATGGAGGTGCGCTCCCGCCGCGTCGGCGGCGCCAACTACCAGGTGCCCCGCGAGGTGCGCCCGGAGCGTCGCCAGGCGCTCGCGTTCCGCTGGATCCTCGACGCGGCCGAAGCGAAGAAGGGCAAGCCCATGAGCGTGAAGCTCGCGGAGGAGCTCATCGCCGCGCACAACAACGAGGGTGAAGCCATCAAGAAGAAGGAGAACACCCACAAGATGGCGGAAGCCAACAAGGCCTTCGCGCACTTCGCCTGGTAATTTCGCAGGCAGCATTGCCCCGAGCAGCCGAGGGAGTCTAAATTTGCATTCAACGATCTAACTATTTTATGGAACGAGATTATCCGCTGGAGAAAGTACGCAATTTCGGAATCATCGCCCACATTGACGCGGGCAAGACGACCACGTCCGAGCGCATCCTCTACTACACGGGGATGACCCACAAGATCGGCGAGGTGCATGACGGCGAGACCGTCACCGACTGGATGGAGCAGGAGCGGGAGCGCGGCATCACCATCACCGCGGCCGCCATCACCTGCTTCTGGAAGCGCACTGACGAAGCCTCTGCGGACAAGGACAAGATGTTCCGCTTCAACATCATCGACACCCCGGGCCACATCGACTTCACCGTGGAGGTGAAGCGCTCGCTCCGTGTGCTCGACGGCGCGGTAGTGGTCTTCGACGGCGTCGCGGGCGTGGAGCCGCAGTCCGAGACCAACTGGCGCTATGCGGACGAGGCCAATGTGCCGCGCATCTGCTTCATCAACAAGCTCGACCGCACCGGCGCTTCCTTCGAGCGCTCCTACAAGAGCATCCTCGAGCGCCTCTCTCCGAACGCCGTGCGCGTGCAGATCCCGATAGGGGAGGAGGACGCCCATGAAGGCGTGATCGACCTCTTGAAGATGAAAGCCTTCTATTTCGAAGGCGAGATGGGCAACAAGATTGTGGAGAAGGAGATCCCGGAGAATCTCAAGGCGGACGCCGAGAAGTTCCGCTTGGAGCTCGTCGAGCGCATCGCCGCAGAGGACGAGAAGCTCATGGGAGAGTACCTCGAGGGCAAGGAGATCCCGCTTGAGGAGTTGAAGCGCGTCCTCCGCGAAGCGACCCTCAAGGTGAAGCTCATCCCCGTCTACACCGGCTCGGCCCTCAAGAACAAGGGCGTCCAGCTCGTGCTCGACGGCGTGGTGGACTACCTCCCGTCCCCCCTCGACATCCCGCCGATCGTCGGCACCGATCCCAATACCGGCGCGGAAGTCATCCGCCACGCGGACGACAAGGAGCCTTTCGCGGCACTCGCCTTCAAGCTCCAGGCGGATCCGTTCGTGGGCCAGCTCACTTTCTTCCGTGTCTACTCCGGCACTATCGAAGCCGGCACCTATATATACAACTCGACTACCGGCGAGAAGGAGCGCCTCGGCCGCATCGTCCGCCTCCAGGCGAATGACCGCGAAGAGGTGAAGAAGGTTTTTGCGGGAGAGATCGCCGCCGCCGTGGGCCTCAAGAACGCCAAGACCTCCCACACCCTCTGCGACGAAGCGAAGCCGATCCTCCTCGAGCAGATCAAGTTCCCTGAGCCGGTGGTTTCTCTCCGCATCGAGCCGAAGACCAAGGCCGACCAGGAGAAGATGGGCATGGCGCTGAAGCGCCTCTCGGACGAAGACCCGACCTTCAGGGTGTCGAGCGATCCTGAAACCATGGAGACCATCATCTCCGGCATGGGCGAGCTCCACCTCGAGATCCTGGTGGATCGCATGAAGCGCGAATTCGGCGTGGAGGCGAACGTCGGCAAGCCGCAGGTGGCCTACAAGGAGACCATCACCCGAGAAGCGGAAGCCGAGGTCAAATACATCAAGCAGACCGGCGGCCGCGGCCAGTACGGCCACGTGAAGATCCGGGTGCGCCCCATGGGTCCCGCTCCGGAAGAGCTCCCCAAGAACACCAAGCGCTACGAGGACTTCGAATTCGTGAACAACATCAAGGGCGGCGTCATCCCCCAGGAGTTCATCCCTGCAGTCGAGAAGGGCCTCAAGGAGGGCATGGAGCGCGGCATCCTCGCGCACTTCAAGCTGGTCAACGTCTCCGTCGAGCTCTTCGACGGCTCCTACCACGACGTGGACTCTTCCGAAATCGCCTTCAAGATCGCCGGCTCCCAGGCTCTCCAGGAGGGCGCGCAGAAGGCCGGCCCCGTCATCCTCGAGCCGATCATGAAGGTGGAGATCGTCACCCCGGAGAAGTTCATGGGCGACATCACGGGGAACCTCTCCTCGAAGCGCGCCCAGATCGAGGGCATGGAGGAGCGCGGCTTGAACCGCGTGGTCCGCGCCAAGGTGCCGCTCTCGGAGATGTTCGGCTACACCACCATCCTCCGCTCGCTTACGGAAGGTCGTGCCACCCCGTCCATGGAATTCAGCCACTACGAGACAGTGCCGGCGAACGTCGCCAAGACGATCATCGAATCCCGCAAGTAATTTATTTACGAAGCAAAAGCGCCCCGTAAGACACGGGGCGCTTTTGCGTCTTGTCTCATGAACAAGAGGGGAGGGAGTCGTGACTAAGAGAGTCGATGAATCGTTGGAGTATCTGCTCCGTAAGGAAGCAGCTGACGAGGTGATGCCGGGCGGGCAGCGCGGGCTGTCGCCACCACCGCCTGACCCTGCACAGTACTTTGAAGACCTGTTGGCTCACTGGGAGCCGAAGGAGTAGGGGAGCGACCCGCCGCCCTCGGGAGAGGGCGGCGGGCGCAACTATTTCGAGGATAGCCTCGTAAGTTGACCGTTAAGCCCCCTTTTGCTACACTCCATGGCACTGCACGTAACGTGCTTTTTGCATTTAATTATCAGCTCGGGTCGTTCCTAGGTCTGGCATTTTCGCGAAGCCAGACGTAGGAATAACCTCAACCACAAAA
>DASPJT010000011.1:0-6644 GCA_035628455.1 Minisyncoccota bacterium | reverse complement strand
AGACGTCCTTGACCTCATGTTTCCGCCCCAGCTTGGGGACCTCCCGGAGAAGCACGACTTTCATGCCTCTAACCTATCAATAAAAAGCGCGTCTGTCTTCTAGCGCGCCTTGAGCAAAGCGGCCGCCTTCTCCATCTGCGTATCTACCGGCGCCTGCCCCTTCGGGGTCGTCGTCGCGAGAGAGACCGTCACGTCGGGGGTGAGCCCGTTCTCGGAAATGGAGAGGCCGTTCGGGGTGAGCCAGCGGGCGATAGTCACCTTGAGGGAGGTATCGGGGGTGAGCTTCACGAGCTCCTGCACGGAACCCTTGCCGAAGGTCTTCTCCCCGACGAGGACCGCCTTCTTGTGCGCCTGCAGCGCCCCGGCGAGGATCTCGGAGGCTGAGGCCGAGCCGCCGTTGATGAGAATGGCGAACTTGAGCTGATCGGTGAAGATGTCGTAGCCGCGGCTGCGGTAGACCTGCTCTGCCCTGCCCTTGCCGAAATCCTCCCGCACCACCACCTTGCCGGGCGGGAGGAACCAGCTCGCCATATCCACGGACGCCTCTAGGTAGCCGCCGGGATTGTTGCGGAGGTCGAGGATGAGCTTGTCGGTGCCGGAGCCCACGAACTCGCGGAGGGCGTTCCGGAAGAGCCCCATGGAGGGCGCGGAGAAATTGTAGAGGCTGATGACGAAGACGCCGTCCTTGCGCATCTCCGTGCGCACCGTGGGGATGTCGATCTGCGCGCGGGTGATGGTCTTCTCGAAAGGCTGGCTGATGCCGTCGCGGGAGAGGAGGAGCGTCACCTGCGTGCCGCGGGGGCCGCGAATGAGCTTGACCGCCTTGTCGACGCTCAGTCCCGCGGTCGTGGTCGTGCCGATGCGCAGGATCTTGTCCCCTGCCATGATGCCCGCGCGGAAGGCGGGGGTGTCCTTCAGGGGCGCGATCACGACCAAGGCGTCGTTCCGGATGCCGATCTCCATGCCGACGCCCTCGAAATTGCCGGCGATGTCGCTCTCGAAGTTCTTGGATTCGACCGGCGGGAAGAAGACGGTGTAGGGGTCATTGTAGGACGCCGCGAGGCCGGAGATGGCTCCCCAGATCTTCTCCTGTTCGCTCGGGACGGTCTCCCCGCCGTACTTCTCCTCGAGGATGGCCCAGGCATCCCAGAAGGGCGCGAAGTCCGCCTCCACGTCCGAGACGGTGTTCGTAGCGCAGATCGGCGCGGCGGAGGTGCGGAAGAAGGGCGCGCTCCAGACGCCTCCCGCGAAGATCGCGAGCACGACGAAGGCCTTGGCGAAATACCGGGAGTAGGAGGAAGAAGGCATACGGAAAAGTATTCCTGATTATCTCAGAGCGGTTAGCGATGGTCAACGCAAACGAAAGCCGATATACTTTAGAGAACACACGCGTATGGTGGAGAAGCGAAATTACAACGGTCTCACCTGGATAGACGCATCCTGCCCGACGTCCGAAGAGGTCCGCGCGCTCGTCGCGGAGTACCGCATCGCGCCGCGCGCGGGCGAAGAGCTCTTCATCCCCACCACGAAGCCCAAGGTGGACCCCTACGCGGACCACCTCTACCTCATCCTCCACTTCCCCGCCGCGGGCCTCCGGGCGCGCACAGGCGCGACCCAGGAGATCGACTTCGTCATCGGCAAGGACTTCCTCCTCACCGTCCACTATGAACCCGTGGAGCCCCTCCGGGTCTTCGCCAAGGCCTTCGAAGTGGGCGCCCTGCGCGATCGCGGTCTCGGGGATGAGGGCGGCACTCACGGAGGCCACCTCTTTTCTCCCCTCCTCAAGAGCCTCTACGGTTCGCTCCTCCGGGACCTCGAGCACCTCGAGAGCACCCTCGTCGCCATCGAGAAGAGCGTCTTCGAAGAGAGCGACCGGAGCCTCGTGGGCCGCCTCTCCCTCGCCGGGCGCGAACTCCTCGCCTTCAAGCAGGCCACCCGCCTCCACCACGATGTCTTGGAGTCCCTGCAGACCGCGGGCGGCAAGGTATTCGGCGAGGATTTCAAAGAGAGCCTCACCGGAGCCCTCGGCGCCTACTATCGCGTCCGTGAGGCGCTCGAGAGCAACAAGGAGCTCCTCCACGAGCTCCGCGTCACCCACGACGCGCTGGTCTCTGCCAAGCAGAACGAGGTCATCCGCACCCTCACCATCATCTCCTTCGCCATCCTTCCCCTCGCCCTCATCGCCGCGATCTTCACCATGGACGTGCCGGACAAGCCGCTCTCCGCTTCCCCGCACGGCTTCTACGGCGTGCTCATCATCATGCTCGTCACGCTCGGCGGCATCGTCGGCTACTTCAAGATGCGGAAGTGGCTCTAAGCTCCTATGTCCCTCCGGCTCTACAACACCGCCTCGCGGCAGAAGGAGGAATTCACGCCCACTCCTCCCCATGAGGTGAGGATGTACCACTGCGGCCCTACGGTGTATGACCGCGTGCATATCGGGAATCTTCGCCCTGCAGTTTTAGCAGATATCCTCCGCCGCACCCTGGAGAAGCTCGGCTACACGACAAAGCAGGTGATGAACATCACTGACATCGGGCATCTCGTCGGCGACAGCGACGACGGCGAGGACAAGATGACCGCAGGATTGAAGCGTGAGGGTCTCCCTCTCACCCGCGAGGCCATGCTCGAGCTCGGTACCCGCTATACGGAAACCTTCACGCAGGATCTCGAGGCGATGAATATCCTCCCTCCGCACGAATTGCCCCGCGCGAGCGAGCACATCACCGACGACATCGTCCTCCTCGAGAAACTCGAGGACAAAGGCTTTGCCTATCGCATCTCCGACGGCCTCTATTTCGATACCTCGAAGGACCCGCACTATGGCAAACTCGCAGGTCGCGAATTGCCTCCCATAGACGAGAGCCGCTCGCGCATCGGTGCAAACGCCGAGAAGAGGAATCCGCGCGACTTCGCTCTGTGGAAACTCGACGAGCACCTCGGCTGGCCGAGCCCCTGGGGCAAGGGCTTCCCCGGCTGGCATATCGAGTGCTCCGCCATGAGCATGCGCTACCTCGGGGAGAGCTTCGACATCCACACCGGCGGCATAGACCACATCCCCGTGCACCACACGAACGAGATCGCCCAGTCCGAAAACGCCACCGGGAAGTCCCTCGCCCGCTTCTGGATGCATAACGCCTTCATCAACATCGAGGATCAGAAGATATCGAAATCCCTCGGCAACACCTTCTCGCTCCGCGATATCGAGGAGAAGGGCTTCAGTCCCCTCGACTACCGCTTCTGGCTCCTCTCCGTCCACTACCGCTCCCCTATGAACTTCTCCTGGGGAGCGCTCGAAGGCGCGCACTCCGCGCGTGCTCAGCTCGTCAAAGCTGCCTCCCAAGTGACCCTCGGCGAGCGCTCCGCGGGCTCCGGGGAGACTGCTGCTTACGAACAGAAATTCTCAGAAGCCCTGCAAGATGATTTGAATACTCCCCAAGCACTCGCCGCCGCCTTCGAACTCGCAAAGGACGAAAATTTAGATGAAGAAGCCAAGCAGGATGCTCTCGCCCGCATGGATACCGTGCTCGCGCTCGGCCTCAACCAAGTCATCCCCGACGACATCTTCGCGCTCGCCAAGGAGCGCGAAGCTGCTCGCGAGAGTAAAGACTTTGCTACTTCCGACCGTCTCCGCGAAGAATTGAAACAAAAAGGATTCGGAGTCGAAGATTCGGCGTCTTCTGTTCGTCTGTATCCTCTCGATTGAGTTTTTTAACTGTATGGATTAGGGTTTCAAAAGGCAACCGGCCTGTCAGATAGGAGGCTTTATGCGGCTTAAACCCTGCGTCGCACTACGCCGTGATTTACGCAATCTGCAGAAGAACCTGATCCGAACGCACGTTCCGAGAAGGAAAGTGCGTCCAAGGAGATTCCTTAAGCCGATCGGGGATATCTCCCCGGAAGAGAGGATCAGGGACTTCCATGCGCGGCTTCCTCGGTACTTCCGACAGCTCCGCTGCGGGAGGATCGCTCCAGTCGCGCACGCCGTAGGTTGGGTGTCCGGTCTCTGTGTCGCCATGCCGAGAGATACATAACCCTTCGATTAAGCGGTAAGCAGAAGGATAAACCGAGCCCCGGCGGGCACATCCCGCCGGAGCTTTTTCTTATGTTTAAAATCCGTGAGCGTTTTGCAAAACGCGCCGGAACACCTCCATCCAGTACTTCCTCGGCGAATATTTCTCGAGCGCCGCGCGCTGGCCGCTCTTCGCGACGCGCTCGCGGGCAGCGTCATCTGCCAGATATTGCTTCACTTTTGCTATCAAATCTTCTGTATCCTTGAACTCCACGTACTCCTCCCCTTCTTTGAAAAAGCGCCTGGTCTCGGTCCCCTCCTGCTCGAGGAGCATCGC
This sequence comes from Minisyncoccota bacterium, assembly GCA_035628455.1. Taxonomy (GTDB): domain Bacteria; phylum Patescibacteriota; class Minisyncoccia; order Phycocordibacterales; family JAKFXT01; genus JAIOOV01. The sequence continues at coordinate 2,295 of DASPJT010000011.1, read as the reverse complement.
CCCGCAGAACATCGCCTCGAACACGCGGCCCTTGAGCTGGACGAGGCCGGTAGTCGTCTTGGAGAAATTAAGGGATATCTTGGCCCGCTGGAGCACGCTCGCATATTCCTGGATGCTCACCTTCTTCAGCACATCCTTGTTGCTCCCGAGGGTCACCACGTTGATCCCCGCCTCGCGGAGCGCCTTGATCATCTCCTCCCTCTCCGGATGGGCGCCCTCGATGGTGCCCGCAAAGCAGACATCAATATCCCGCGGGAGACCCATATCGCTGAACACCCGCGTGTCATACGGCGTCCAGAGCGCCGCATAGCGATCGCTCAGCTTGCTGTCCTTCTTGTAGGCCTCGTTCGAGTCCCACACCACCGTGAGCGCCGCGAATTCCGCGATCTCGTCGCTTATGCCGAAGTAGTGCGTCTCCGAGTCCGACCAGACGGAGACGATGGGTATGCGCAGGCGCTCCGTGATCACCTTCAAGGTCGCCTTGGTAGGCCCGCTCACCCCGTCGAGCGAGTGGCACTGCAGGATGATGAGATCCGGCTTCTCTGAGAGGCATTCCCGGATGAGCTCGAGGTCGCCGGAATAGCCGCGGCGCGCGCGGAAGGTGTCGAGGTGGAAGCGGCTGTAGGTGGCGATATCCGCCGCTTCGAGCGAACCCCAGAAATTGTAGTCGAAGATGAAACCGACCGGCTCCTCGGTCACGAAGAGGACGTGGGGCTTGGAGCGGGGAGGCTTCTCGATCTTCGCCCCCTTCTCTAGGAAGCCGGCGCGCGCCGGCTTCACCATGCGCATCTCCAGGGTGAAGGATTCGGCCACGTTGCCTTCGTGCTCGAGGAGCGCACGCACGCGCTCGACGCCGAGCTGCCCGCTCCGCAGCGCCTCCGCCACCTCCGGCACGAAGCGGTATTGGGCGGTCGCGGGCTCCACGTCGAAATCGATGCCGCTGAAGAGCCCGAGCTTGGTCTCCCTCCCCCCGCCAGCCTCGTCCCGCACATTGCGCACATTATCGAACATGGCGAGCCCCTCCGGCGTCACCGGACGCACGTTCAGGGGATCGTTCAAAAAGACATCGCTCCGCCAGTGGGGAGCGGTGACCCGGACGAGCGCGCCCGGCTTCCCCACCCGGTAGACCTCCTGCCAGAGGCGGAGGTAGGCGCGCGGATCCTGGCCCAACTGCTGGAGCGAATTCTCGAACACGATCTCGTCCACGCTGTTCTCCTGCCAGGGCCAGGGGTAGCTCGCGAGGTCCCAGATGATGTCGGGCGCGCAGGATTCCTCCCGGTCTACGTTGACGTAGCCGGGCAATTTGTTGTATCCGCAACCGAGATTGAGGCGCATAAGCTCCCCTATGCTAGTCGAGGAGATAAGGCTGTCAAACTCGCTGGAAATATCGAGCGCCCCGGACATCGAAATGCCGGGGCGCGCCTCTTTGTCATATCCTTATTTGGATCCTCGGATGATCTTCAGGAGTTCAACTCCGTCCCCGCTCACCCAGGAAACAGGGATAAGCTGGGTGACGCCGTAAGAAAGATTGACGGCTAGGAATAGAAGCCAATAGGTCGACGGGTTCGTGAAGCCGGGATCCTCGGAAAAAAGACCCAGGTCTTTAAGACCCCTCCAGAAGAATACTGCTAGGAACGCCGCCAGATTCGCTACTGGTCCTGCGGCCACCACAACGGCCAAGACCACCCGGCTTTCCGGCACGTGGGCTAGGACCACCTGCCCGTCCCAAATATAGGGTGTGAACATGAACTCGAAATTCCCGATACTGAATCGCAGAGCCGGCTTGTACGGAGACCCGATCACTAACGCAAAGGGCTTACACCCTAAGAGCCAGGCAAAGAAGAGGTGTCCCAGTTCATGCACGGCAACGGCCAGCCAGACGCACGGCCACATGCAGATGAGGAATATCCCCATCAGACACGCAAATTCCATGAACATTTGCATCCTCCGACAGGGGTAAGGGGTTTGATCCAGAAAGAGTTTAACTACTATTTTCCATGTGTGTCAATCTATATAAAGGCCATGGTAATCTCGGGCATAGTTCTATCCCCTTCTTGACCACAGCTTACCCCCTTCCGTAAGAAGAGGGGTGAAAATCGCGCGTGGTAAACTGCTGCCATGCCTCAGGTCTATACGCCCCGTCCTCGCGCTTCTGTCCCCTCCTTCGCGCGCGTCCCGCCCCAGAATCTGGAGTCTGAAAAGGCTGTCTTGGGTTCGGTGATGCTCCGTCCCGAAGCCATCCACGAGATCCTGGAGAGCGTCTCTCCGGAGAGCTTCTACGCGGAGAAGCACCGC
>DASPJT010000010.1:0-3283 GCA_035628455.1 Minisyncoccota bacterium | reverse complement strand
CAGCCTTTCTTACCTTAAATAGAAGGGCGCTCGGACGCACTTAAGGAGTAGGTAAGAGTGCCTCTGACCGCCCGTCACCATCTACAGGTCGCAAGCATTATCGGCCCTTAAGCTAACAAACTTAGTTATGACACAAGCATTAGCGCGTTCGAGAACCGTCGTCGCCGCCCTCGGCTTCGGCCTTCTTGCCGCCGTATTGTTCGGCTTCTCCGCGCTCTCCGCGGAAGCCCAGACAGCCCCCTTCACCACCCAGATGCAAGTGGGCTCCCGCGGTTCGCAGGTGACTCTGCTCCAGCAGTCGCTCGCCTCGAATCCGAATTTCTACCCTCAAGGGCTCGTCACCGGTTACTTCGGCGCCCTTACGCGTAACGCCGTGATCCGCTTCCAGCAGTTCTACGGGATCTCTCCCGTCGGCCGCGTCGGCCCGCAGACCCTGGCGAAGCTCAACCAGATCTACGGCACGGTGAGCACCGGCGACATCAATGCTCCCCTCTTCCTCTCTGCGAACGTCTCCATGTCGAGCACGACCGCAGTCGTGAGCTGGACCACCAATGAAGCCGCTACCGGCCGGGTCTACTTCAGCACCAGCCCACTCGTCTACACGGAGGCTCTCGTCGGCGCGCCGACGGTAAGCGGCAACAGCGTCGCCACCGATTCGATCAGCCGCACCAGCCAGTCCGTCTCCCTCTCCGGCCTCTCTGCGAACACCACGTACAACTTCATGGTCGTGGTCACAGACCCGAGCGGCAATGTGAGCGTCACCTGGCCTTCCACCTTCCGCACCAACGCCCAGTAAGGTCAGATTTCCTTCGAGAACAGAAGAAAACGCCGACGGATGGTTACCGACGGCGTTTTCTTATGAGCTCGGAAGCCTAGAAGTAGCCGAAGCCGCGGCCGGCGAGGTAGAGCCCGAGGACCACGGAGAAGGCGCCGCCGTAGACGTACCAGAGGCCGGTATTGAAGTGACGTACGAACTTCTGCACTACACGGATGGGGAGCGTGAGGTAGATCACGCCCTCGACGAGCATGACCCAACCGACGAGGGAGATGATGCCCATGACGTCGAAGGTGATGGCAGGATAGGCGACGACGATGGCGAGGCCGGCGGCGAGTTCGATGAAGGCCAAGAGGAGAAGCATCGGGCGATTCCCCACGAGCTCGCTCACTGCAGGCATCATGGACTTGCGGCGGAGAGCGACGATCGCTCCGACGATTATGAAGTAGAGGCCGAAGAGCTGGGCGAGAAAGATATCCATACAAAAAGAGCTGGGTCCTATGGGTTATTGCTAATGGCTGAAGTATAGCGCCCGTTCCGCTTCAAGCGCTACAAAGTAATGCACACCTAGCCGAGATGCGCGTGATCGTTCCAGACCCAGAGCCTCCAGCGGTTCGGCCTATTCTCGTCGTAGAGAAATACGCTCACGCCCGTATTCTCCGTCTCGAAGGTGCGCACGAATTTACCGCACTCCTCTCCTGTGAGAGATTCGCCGAGCGTCACCAGCGCTAGGACTACCCTCAGGAAAAACCCGTGCGTCACGACGAGGATATGCTCCTCCTCCCGCGACGCCAGGAAATCCAAGGCCTGCCCCGCTCGCTCCTTCAAATCCTCAAAATTCTCCTCGTCGGAAAGGCGCGTGTACGGGGCTGCATGAAAGTTATTCTTAATGGCCTCTTCCAGAGCGACCATCTCAGGATCGTCTTTCGGCTTGCCGAGGGAGACGCTCGGCCGGCGGCGCTCCACGAATAGATCGGAGAATTCGATGGGAAGACCGATCTCCCCAGAGATAACCTCGGCCGTATCCTTGGCCCGCGTCATCGGGCTCGCGACGATAGCCTCGATCGGGAGATTCTTGGCGCGCTTCGCGATATAGGCAGCCTGCTCCCTGCCCTTTTCCGTAAGCGGAGTCTCCGCGGACTGGCGGATGGGCCCCACGTTCCCCTCGCTTTGCCCGTGCCGCACGAAATAGATCTTCTTCATGATTTAGGCTAAGAGTATCTCTCCTATCTCCGCACGAAAAGCGTTAATGGCAGCCCCGTCCGGAGGACGCTTCGGATACGTTCGGTTCGAAAGGATAGTGTAGGCGATGCCCCTTTCCCTGTCGACGATCACGAGCGTCCCCGTAAAGCCAGTCTTGCCGAAGGTACGCGAAGAGGAGAATTTGCCCATGAACCGTGGCTGGTTCAGCTCCCAGCCGAGACCCATGGAATCGCCGAGTTCCTCGATCTGATTCTTCTCTACGAGATCCATAATCTCTTCAGAGAGAAGACGCGCACCGCCAAAGGTGCCCCGATGCAGATACATTTCCAAGAAATTCAGGATGTCCGGCGCCGCAGAAAACATGCCCGCATGCCCCATGATCTTGCCGTCTCTTTTGCAGACATAGGCGCTCTCGTCATGAACAGCGCCTTGGACCAGGCCGCGCCAGCCGTCTATCTCAGTAGGCGGAATCCCTTCTTTGGGGAACGTCTCGGGGAAGAAGGTACTGCGCTCCATTCCCAGAGGCTTAAGCAGGTATTTTTCCGCAGATACATCGAGCGGTTCCCCAAATACCCTCTCTAGAGCAAGGCCGAGTAGGGCGATGGGAATATTGGTGTATTTGAAGACCGTACCTGGTCTCTTCTCGAAGTCACGAGTGAGGAGCGTACGTATCACATCTTCAGCGGTCTTTGAGGTGAGATCCCCCCATATGGCGGAGGCAAGCCCGTATCCGTCTAGGCTGTAGGTGAGGAGATGCTTGATGCGCACATTTTCCCGGTCGCTGTTCGCGAATTCAGGGAGATAGTCGGCGAGCTTGTCCTCGAGATGCATGCGTCCTTGGTCGAGGAGCATGAGCGCGAGCGTCGCCGTCGGGAGAACCTTCGTCACCGAGGCGAGATCGTAGATCGTATCTTCTCGCACTAAGGGAGCATCCGCGTCATAGGTCAGTCTGCCGAAGGGCAGGACTGCACGTTCTCCATTCGCCCGCACCCATGCCACTATGCAGCCGGGAAAAACCTTCTCCTTGATAGCGCGTTCTGCCGCCTCAGAAATACGCTCTGGAATATCCATGATCAGAAGTTTTCTAACGCGTACACTTCGTAGGCCACTTCCTCGTAGGGATGAACTTCTTTCATTGCCGCAATAACATCTTCTAGCACGACAGCATCCATAACCACCTCGATCCTTTCTTCCTCCACAGATTCCATCTTTCCCACTTCTCCGACAGAAGGATTCGCGCCCGCTTCCGGCTTAAATCTGCCTGTACCCCGTATCGAGAAACTGCAAAAGGAATAATTGCCGAGC
>DASPJT010000009.1:0-2613 GCA_035628455.1 Minisyncoccota bacterium | reverse complement strand
GCGCTCCGCGATGACGGTGAGATTCACGTCTTCCGCGAAAGGCTTAGTCTTGGAGTGGATCTTGAGTATTTCTAAACGTCCTTCCCTGTCCGGGAGATCAAGCATGACCCGGCGGTCGAAGCGGCCGGGGCGCAAGAGCGCCGGGTCAAGCACGTCGGGGCGGTTGGTCGCCGCCATGACGATGACCTTCTCGGTCGGCTCGAAGCCGTCCATCTCCACGAGAATCTGGTTGAGAGTCTGCTCTCGCTCGTCGTTTCCGCCGCCCACCCCCGTGCCGCGCACGCGGCCGACCGCGTCTATCTCATCCACGAAGATGATAGCGGGCGCGGCGCGCTTCGCCATGGTGAAGAGGTCACGCACGCGAGAAGCACCCACACCGACGAACATCTCCACGAACTCGGAGCCGGAGATGGAGAAGAAGGGTACGCCCGCCTCCCCCGCGACCGCGCGGGCGAGAAGCGTCTTGCCCGTGCCCGGCGCGCCCATGAGAAGGATGCCCTTCGGGATGCGCGCGCCGATGTCGAGGAACTTCTTCGGGTTCCGCAGGAAGTCCACGATCTCGGTGAGCTCTTCCTTGGCTTCCTTCACCCCGGCGACGTCCTTGAAGGTGATCTTCTGGCTCTTGTCGTTCGGATCGATGATGCGCGCCTTGGACTGGCCGAAGGTGAAGGCCTGCATGCCCGCTCCCTTCACCTGCCGCGAGAGGAACCAGACGAAGAAGAGGATGAAGATGATGGGGAGGATGAAGGGCGTCAATGTGAGGAGCCAGAAGCTCCAGCCGCTCTGATTCTTCACGTCGATCGAGAGCGCGTCGAGGCGCTCCTGCGTGACCCCGTAGTTCTTGAGCGTGTCGGTGAGCCCGGACTCCGCCTCCTTCTTGGAGGTCTTCTCCGTCTTGTCGGCATAGGTGGCGGTCAGCGTGTCGCCGCGTACCACGATCGCGGTGATCTTGCCGTCCCGGATATCGCGGGCCACTTCCGAGAGCGGAATCTCGGCCTTCTTTGCGCGGTTCTCCGCGAAATACGAGTAGGCGGTGAGGAGAGCGAGGAAGATGAGGACGGTCGTCACGAAGCTGCCCCAGAAGCCGCCGCGCTGAGGCAGCATGTTCGGGAGCTTGGGTCCGCCCTCTTTCGGGCCGTTCTGATCCTGATTTCCTTTAAAAAGAGGCATATTCGTACTAGTATGCGAGCGTAGGGCCATTATATCCGCGTGCCCCGAAAAAGCTAGAAAAACGAGAAATACCAATGGACCTCCTCCGTCACAAGAAAGCGCATCTCAATTACGAGATCCTCGAGCAATTCGAGGCGGGCATCGAGCTTGAGGGCGGCGAAGTGAAATCTCTCCGTGCACACCAGGGCTCGCTCGAGGGAGCGCGCGCCGCCGTGCGCGGCGGCGAAGCCTACCTCATCGGCGCGACCATCCCTCCGTATCAGCCGAAGAACACGGCTAAGGATTACGACCCGGAGCGCCCCCGAAGGCTTCTTCTCCACAAGAAGGAGCTTGCAGAACTCCTCGGTGCGGAGTCCCGCAAAGGATTGACAATCGTGCCCATTTCGATGTATAATAAGGGCAGGAAGGTCAAGGTGGCCATCGCCATCGTGCGCGGCAAGAAGAAATTCGACAAGCGCGAGGACCTCAAGAAGCGCGACACCGATCGCGACATACAGAGGACGTTGAAAGGAGAATAGGATTTTATTTTCGTACGGGGATGCTAGGCATCGACAGGTGTCGCCGCTCCCCTGTGCAACGCGGAGAATTCCAGGAACGCTCCTGATTGTCTGGAAACCAATACGTGCAAACTCAATAGTTGCGCGCGCAAAGGCTGTCGTCTCGCCGTACTTCACGGCTGACAACTTTGCGTTCGCTTACGCGAAAGCCTAAGCGACGTCCCCTCTCGCGAGGTCTCTGTGCGGGAGTCAGGGTGTTATAACGTGAGTCTCGGAGAGTGAGCGCTTCGTTCCCTCTCGACACAAAGAAGCTCGGCGAGTGTTATTTTGCCCCTTTCAAGGCACTCGCTTAAATCGGCTCCGGCCGTAGAAAGGACGCTATGCGTTGTAGAGTCAGGCTACCGGTCCATCTGCACGGCGGTTCAATTCCGCCCATCTCCACTTGTTAAAACATGAGCGCCCTCACGGGCGCTTTTGTTGTATCTGAGGATAAATCTCTTGCATTCTGCGCTACTGTTCCTATACTTCTTTTCGAACCAGTTAGTGCGACAACGCACGCTTAGCAACCAAGGAAGGAGGGCGAGATGCCCGACGACACCCGCAAGGATCCGGGCGCCTCACGGCCCCCCGGAATCATCGAAACCGACAGTCGCACGACGGACACGAGTACACGGATCGCTCCGGCGATTCAGCCGGACGCCGAGCTCGATCACTTCGTCACGCAGGACGGACTGACGTTCGCTGGAACGCATCTCATCCTCGACCTCTGGGGCTGCACCGGCCTCGACGATGAGGCGCTGATCGATCGTGCGCTGCGCAAGGCGACCGAAGTCTCCGGCGCGACCTTGTTGCACATCCATCTCCACCGGTTCCTGCCCTCGGGGGGAATATCGGGAGTGGCCGTGCTGGCAGAATCGCATATCTCGATCCACACCTGGCCCGAGCG
>DASPJT010000008.1:0-2988 GCA_035628455.1 Minisyncoccota bacterium | reverse complement strand
GCCGAGTTTTTCCAATTCTTCCCGGGCGACGCGGGCATCGCTCCAGGGAGTCTTCGAGCCGCGCGGACCCATGATGTAGGGATCCGTGCCCTTGCCGGTGATGAGGACTGCGCCCGGGCGCTCCGCCTCTTTTGCGAGAACAAGCGCCCTCTCGATAGCTTTGCGGCGATCCATCACCACCTCGACCTTCTCTCTCGGCAGAGTGATGCCTGTCTTAATATCCGAAACGATCTCTCCGGGATCCTCGTCATAAGGGTCTTCATCGGTGAGTACGATGCGGGAGCAGTGTTCGCTCGCGATGCCGCCCATGAGCGGGCGCTTCCACTTGTCGCGGCCGCCGCCTGTGCCGGAGAGCACGCAGATCCGCTCCTTGCCCTCGTAGGCTCGGTAGATGCTCTCGAGGGATTTCGGGGTATGGGCGTAATCCACGATGACGTCGAAGGGTTGTCCGGCGTCCACGCGCTCCGCGCGACCCGGAATCCTCTCAATCGATTCTAGGCCGCGCTTCAGGGTGGCGAGAGGGATGCCGAGGGCTTTGCCGAGAGTGGCCGCGGCGAGCGCGTTATATATATTGAAAACCCCCGGAAGCTTCAGGCGGATCGGGGTCCCGCTGAAAGTGAAGCTCGCTCCGGCGCTATCTGTCTCGTACGGCTTCGCGTCCTTCAGGGAGTAGAGGAATTCCTCGGTGATGCCGAGGCGCTGGAATCCGGCCGTCTCCGCATCGTCTCCGTTTGCGACCAGGATCTGCCGCGCCTTGCCGTTCCGTACGACGCGCTTCCCAATCTCGAGCTTTGCCGCGACGTACTTCTCGAATGATCCGTGCGATTCGATGTGCTCCGGCTCGATGTTGGTGAACACCAAGGCGTCGGGGTAGAGGAAGCGGTGCCGGAACTGCGGTACGCCCTCCGAACTCATCTCCATGACCGCGTGAGTGCAGCCTGCGCGCAAGGCCTCCGCGAGGAAGCGCTGCTGGAAGAACCTCCCCGGCATACTCATCTTATAGGTATTCCCGCGCGAGAGGGCGCCCGTCTTGAAGCGGAGCGTGCTCGCGAGCGCGGTCGAGAACCCGGCAGCTTCGAGCACTGCGTTCACCATCTCCACGGTCGTAGTCTTGCCCTTCGAGCCGGTGACGCCGATAACCACGAGTTTCTTCGAGGGGAAGCCGTAGAGGATCGCGCCGCAGAGCGCGAGCGCGTAGTGGTAGAGAGGCTGGAGCGCCTTGAAGAGACGGCGGGGGATGAGGCGCTTGATGGCTTGGAGAAGTGATTCCATAGCTACGAGCTCAGGATCTTGAGCGCTTCCTTGATGCGCTCCTTGGTGGTAGCGGATGCGGCGATCTTCTTCAGCGCATCCCGTATCTCGCGCTCGCCGTAGCCGAGGCTGCGGAGCGCCTCGAGCGCGTCCGTCTCTTCGCGGAGTCCCGTACTCTCCTCGATATTTCCCATCTTCTCCCGGAGCTCGAGCACGATCTTCTCGGCGGTCTTCCTCCCGATGCCGGAGATCTTGGTGAGGTAGCCGGTGTCGCCGGAGGCGATAGCCGAGGAGAGCCGCTCCACGGAAGTGGAGGAGAGGATGCCGAGGGCGGACTTAGGGCCGATGCCCGAGATGCTGATGAGCTGTTCGAAGAAGCGGAGCTCCTCCTTGGTGAGGAAGCCGAAGAGCTCGAGGGCGTCCTCGCGCACGGAGAGATAGGTGAAGAGGGCGGCTTCCTTGGCCCTCTCCTTCTTGAGGGCGGCGAGGGTGTCCTGGGCCGCGAAGACGCGGTAGCCCACGCCGCCGACGTCGAGGATAAGCCCCTTTTCCTCGAGCGCGAGCACCGAACCCCTCAGATAGCCGATCATGGGGCTATCATAGCGCCATTCAGGGCTTCCGACCACGAAAAGCTTGCCTTTTAGGGCTTTTCTCTGTAGAGTCCTCCTACATATGCCGATCACCACATCCGCCAAGAAAGCCCTCCGCGCCTCTAAGCGCAAGCGCGTCTACAACACGCTCCGCAAGGACGCCATGAAGGACGGCCTCAAGGAGATCAAGAAGCTCGTCGTCAGCGGCAAGAAGGCTGACGTCGAGAAGATGCTCGCCGAGGTCCACCAGGCCATCGACAAGGCCGCGAAGAGGGGAGTCATCAAGAAGAATGCCGCGAGCAGGAAGAAGTCGAGGCTCGCGAAGATGATTAAGAAGATTTCGTAAGAAAAGCAAAAACCACCTTGAGAGGTGGTTTTTGCTTTGGTGCCCTCGGCAGGAATCGAACCTGCATCACCTCCTTCGGAGGGAGATATCCTATCCATTGAACGACGAGGGCGGCCGCGGGCGATCCCTAATATGTGCTCTCGGCAGGAATCGAACCTACATTATCAGCTCCGCAAGCTGATGTCCTATCCATTGAACGACGAGAGCAGTGTGGGGCCTACGCTACCATAGCTCTCCTAGAATCCCAAACGCTCGGCTAAGACGTAGACCCAGGGCTCCTCGTGCTCTTCGGCGGGCAGGTGGCGCTCCAGGTATTCCCGCACGGTTTCCGCGGGGTAGCCCACCACCGGGATGACGATATAGGGCATGAAGCGGCGCTTGGAGACGAGGATGATCTTCTCGTAGCGCACGCCGTCGGTGACCCAGAAGGACTTCAAGGAGGGGAAGGGGTAGAGGGTCTCGCCCGCGAAGATGCCCTCGGGGGTGATGGAATAGCCGATCTCCTGCGGGGGACGAATGGCGAAGAGGGCGAGGAGGATGCCGGCGAGGAAGAGGATGATGGCAAAGAGGGGATCCCCTAAATAGATCGCGAGCGCGGAGCCGCCGATCACGAGGAGGCCTAAGCCCCAGAACCAGTCCACGCTCCGTGGGTGGTGCGTGTATTCCGGAGCCGACCAGTCGAGGCGATCTTCCTCCATGTTCGCTCTATCTTATCACCGTTTCCTTGTGGAGGAGAGCGTTGTGAGGGGCTCTCCGCGAGCGTATGATTGAGTATATGGATACAATGAACAACTGGCCGGT
>DASPJT010000007.1:0-5776 GCA_035628455.1 Minisyncoccota bacterium | reverse complement strand
CGCCAGAGGGAATCTCCATCTCCACGCCTTTGACCGCATACTCCGCGAATACAGGAGCTTTCCAGCTCTTCCGCCACTCGTTCCAATATCCGGTCAAAGCCTTCTTGCCCTTCGTAAGAGCAGCCTTCTGATCCGCTCCCGAGAGCGGCTCGCGCTCTAAGGCGCGTTCGAATGAAGCGATGAGCTGAGGAAGAGAGATCTTCCTGCCCTTGTTGAGCGCATCGAGCGTCTCGCTGAGCGCCTTGTGCATGGCGGTGCCGTAGAGCTGATGCTTGGTCTCCACCTGCGGCAGGCGCACCAGATTCACGAAGAAGTACCGCCAGGGGCATTCCAGGTAATTGTTGAGCGCAGAGACGGAGAGCCCTTGGGCGAAGAAGCGTTCGCGGAGATATTCCCTGTCCGCGACAGACGGTCCCTGGAGAGGCGTGGGAGCGAAGCTCCTCTCGGATATTTCCGCGAGGACAGTCTCCTCCCGCGTCAGGAGTACCGGATCTATTTCCGAAAGGAAGCGGGAAGGCGCGTTCTCCCGGCCGTCGCCGCTCCGCTTCGCGTAGCTGAGGATTACTTCCCTCTTGGCGCGGGTCAGCGCCACGTAGAAGAGCCGCCGCTCGTCCTCGATGCCGCCCGCGCCGATGCCCGCGATCGGTAATTTGAAATACGCGCGATTCCGCCCGCCGCCCCAGGAGCGCTCGTCGCTGCCGGTGATGTAGACCCGCTCGAATTCAAGGCCCTTGGCGCGGTGCGCCGTCATGAGGCGCACCGCCTGTGGGTCTTCCGGCGGGGAGTAGCGGATAGGGAGAGCGTAGCGCGAGAGCATGTCGAGGTGCGCCAGGAAGCCAGAGAGCGATTGGCCGGGATCGCTACGGAGCGCCTCCCGAGCCTCCGCGAAGAGGCGGTGGCACCTCTCCAGGAGCTCTGCGGAATCAGCGCGGGAGAGGAGTTCTCGCAGGAAGCCGGAGTCGCGGAATATCTCTTCGAGCGCATGGAGAGAATCCTGGTTCTTGGCGAGCGAGGCGAAGCGGAGCATCTTCTCTCCGAACGCCTGCCATACTGCAGGCTCTCCTACCCCCGCTTCCTTGAGATGCCGAGTGCTCGTCATTAGCTCGAGGAGCGGAGCCCGGAGAGTGCGCGCATAGGCGAGGAGCTTGTACGCATCGAGCGTCGGAAGCCCCAGGAAATCGAGGAAGATCAGCTCCCCGATGTGCGGGTCGGTCGGCTCCGCGACCGCGCGCGCGAGGGCGAGGAGCTTGCGGATCTCGCGGTTCTCCAGGATGTTCCGCTCCGCTTCGATGCGGTACCGCACGCCCTGCCGTGCCAGAGCTTCCGCGAGCGGCCCCGCGTCATCATTGTGCCGGAAGAGTATCGCTATTTCAGAAGGTGCCACCCCCTCCGCGAGCGCTTCCGCGACAGAGGCGGCGGTGCCCGCCGCTTCCCCGGGCGTATCGGGATATTCGCGGAGCACGAGCCGCGCCGCTTCTTTCTTATGCGCCGAAAGCGGGACGCGTAGAGACTGATCCGCACCAGCCGCCGCCATGAGGCTGTGCGCGCTGTCGAGGATGAGCTGTCCGGAGCGATAGTTGGAAGTGAGGGCGATGACTTCCGCCTTCGGGTATTTCTCCTTGAAGTAGAGGAAGTTCTCGAGGGAGGCTCCCTGGAAGCGGAAGATGGCCTGCTTCTCGTCGCCTACGATGAAGAGATTGGGGCTCTCATGGAATTCGGAGAGGAGCTCGAGGATGCGGTTCTGCGCCCCGTTCGCGTCCTGGTGCTCGTCCGCGAGGAGATACTGGTATTCCTCCTGGAGCGTCCGCAGGAAATCCGTGCTCCGCTCAAGCGCGCGGATAAGCTCGAGGAGCATGTCTGCATAGTCGTAGCGGCGGCGCTTCGCAAGCGCCTTCTCATATTCCTCATAAATAAGGAGAAGTTCCCGGTTCTTAGCTATCTGCTTCGCGAGGTCGCGGAACTCCCCCTTCATCTCCCCCTTGTAGCGGCCTTTCGCATGCGTCTTGTCCGGAGCCGCCGCGTACTCCTTCTCCTGCTTCTTTACGAGCGCAGCGAAGCGCTCCGCATCCACGTTTTCGCGCTTCAATGCTTCGATAGCGGAGAGCGCGGGCTTCACGTAATACAGAGGGTCGCCCCAAGGCCGGAGCAACTCTAGTCCTTCACATTTTGTCAGCACGGATTCCATCAGGGATATCTGCTCCGTTTCCGTGAGCGCTTCCCCGCCGATGATCTTGGGGAACTCCTCCGGGAAGCGGCGGATGATCTCGTTCGCAAACCCGTGGAAGGTATGGATATGCACGCGATACCCTTCCGCGCCCATGATGGCGACGAGCCGCGCACGCATGGCAGAGACGCCGGACTCGGTGAAGGTGAGCGCGAGGATACTGTCCGGCGCGGTATCCGTCTTCTTCAGGATATTGGCCATGCGGAGCGTGAGTATCTGCGTCTTCCCCGTGCCGGGACCAGCGATGACCATTACCGGGCCTTCGATGGTATCCACTGCCTTCTTCTGGGCGGGATTGAGGCGCTTGTAGAGAGTAGAAAAGGAGTCTGTGGCCACCCGCGCATTGTAACAAAACAAAACCCCCGCCGCGGTCGAGCCGCGGCGGGGTACAAAGGGTCTTTAAAGTCCGGGATTCATTTTTCCGCAAATAGCCGCTGATCAGGGAGCAGCAGTCTGCGATTCGCCGAGGATCATTTTCGCCTCTCTGAATTCCCGCTCGATCCAGAAATCCTTCCGCACCGAGAGCATCGGAGCGATCAGGGCGACGAGGATCGCACCGACGAAAAAGACCGGAAGAGCGGCCATATCAAGAGGCGCGAAGCCGAGAAGAGCCAAGGGCTCGCCGCCGCCGACCGCCTTGGCGAGGATCGCCTGAAGTCCGATGAGCCCAGTGAGCACGCCGAACCAGAAGACGACGAGGCTCGCGTAGCGCCGCCAGGGAGGATGTCGCCGCTTATAGAATTCCACGAATGCCTGCGCACGTCCCTTGGCTTCCTCCTCGATCTCCGCAAGGGACGGCACCTCCGCTTCGCCCGGACGCCAGAGAGCGACGAGCCAGCGGGAGTCCTCGTAGACGGCAAAGACCGCCTGGAGATTCCAGCCCCCGATGGGGTCATTGCGGAATTCGAAGGAATCGAAGAAGCCAGTGCGCTTCAGACGCAGGATCTCCTCGATGACCTCCTTCGGGGGCGTGGCGAGATTATCGCCCTGCGTCTCTCCCGTAGAAAATGGCAGGACTTGATCCCAGGCCGCGTCCTGGCGGGGTTCGATCGGTACCATGCCGTAGCGAGAGAGCTCCTTGAGATCGGGGAGGTCGTCTTCATCTCCGACGCCCGCCTCGCGCAGTGCGAACACCTCGCGGTACTTCTCGAGAAGGGCCGGTGACGGCAATCCTTGAGAGAAGATCTTAGCGCTCATTCTCGTTCCCTTTCCTATAAGTAGGTTGGTTTCAGCGCATAGTTCTGGCAGCACTATGCCCCACTTTTGGGAAAAAGCAAGGACGTAAAACCCCGCTCATGAAGCGGGGTTTTAACGAAAACCGACGAGCTAGTAGTTTCTCAGCCGATTCGACTTCTGGTGCTCCCGTATCTTGCTGTGCGCCTTAGCCTCGATCTGGCGGATACGCTCGCGGGTCACGCCGAATTCCTTGCCCACCTCTTCGAGGGTGTGAGTGATGCCATCCAATAGCCCATTCCTCATCTCCAAGATCTTGCGCTCTTTCGGCGAGAGGTCGTCGAGGATCTCCTTCACCTGGTCGGCGAGGATGCGCTGGGAGGTCCCCTGATCCGGCGAGAGGATCTTGTCGTCTGCAATGAAATCGCCGAGCACGGATTGTCCTGCGTCCCCGCTCTCTTCCCCCACCGGCGTTTCCAGTGAGACGGTCTCCTGATTGATCTGCTCGATGTTGTAAATCTTCTCCACTTCGACGCCCATCTCCGTCGCTATCTCGTCCGGCAGCGGGTCGCGGCCGAGGTCCTGGGAGAGGCGGCGCACCACCTGCTTGTACTTGGCGATGGTCTCCACCATGTGCACGGGAATGCGGATGGTGCGGGACTGGTCGGCCAAGGCGCGGGTGATAGCCTGGCGGATCCACCAGGTGGCATAGGTCGAGAACTTGAAGCCCTTGGAATAGTCGAACTTGTCCACCGCCTTGAAGAGGCCGAGGTTCCCTTCCTGGATGAGGTCGAGGAGCGTGAGATCCGGAGAGCGGCCTACATACTTCTTGGCGATCGAGACGACGAGGCGGAGGTTAGCGCGCGCGAGGAGATTCTTGGCTTCGATATCCCCTTCCACGATGCGCTTCGCGAGCGCGCGCTCTTCCGCCGCGGAGAGGAGGGGGTACTGGCCGATCTCCTTGAGGTACATCTGGATGGAGTCGTATGCTCCGCCCACGCGGCCCTCCCCGTAGGAATACTTCTTGGTCTCCGGCTCCACTTCGATATTGAGCATGCCGCCGCCCTCGAGAACGTCGATAGAGGCCGCGCTGAATTTCTCGTAGAGCTCGTCGAGGAAGAGGAGATCCTCCTCCACGTTCGGGAACTCGCGCAGGATCTCGTCGTAGGTGACGAAGCCGCGGGCGCGGCCCTTGGCGATGAGGCGGTCGGCCTTGAGGGAGAGTTCGCGCTCCTTGCGGGACGCCTTGGCGGAGACCGCCTTCGCCTTCGGCGCCTTCTTAACGGGAGATTTCTTCTTGGCGAGCTTCTTGAGGTTCTTGGCCTTCAGCTTGGCGAACGTCTTCTTGTTCGGCTTGCGGGACGCTTTCTTCGCCTTTGCTGATTTCTTGGATTTTTTCATATGGAAATGATGGTTAGGACTGCAGTCGGGCGTCTATCTCCGAGAGCTTCCGCGCGGTGGCGCGGCTCTCCTCGAGGAGCGCCGCGGTCCGCTCAGCGCTTCCCGCGCGTTCGGATTCGGTGAGTTCGAAACGGAGAGTGTCTATGGTATGGCGCAGCTTTTCGCGCTCTAAACGAAGAAGCAGGTCGTTTATAACCTGCGGCAGATCAGCCACCTGAGCATAGAGCAATTCCGCCTGAAAAACAAGCTTATTCTTAAGGTTCTCATCCTCCCCGAGGCCCGCGGTTTCCGGAGCGAGCGCGAGGAGGCGGCTCCGCAGATCGGCTGCTTCCGCCGCCCCCTCCGCGTGCCCCTCGAGCCACCAGAGGATGCTGTAGAGGGTCTGGACGAGCACCTCCTGGTGCGGCCGGAGCGCCTCTTCCGCCCGCGCCACCGCCGGCGCGAGCGCTGCGGGCGCTCCGCGCAAGGCTTCCACCTCCTGCCGCACGGCTTCTTCCGGAAGATGCACCGCCTGCGCGGCGCGGGCGACGAAGTGCGCGCGGTCCATGGGCTTCGCGATGAGGGCGATGTAGGGGAGCACCGTCGCGGAGACAGCGAGGCGCCGCTTGCGCTCGTCCGCCTCCTTTTCGAGCACGATCTTCAGGTAGTAGTCCACGATGTGGACCGCCTTCCGCACCGCCTCTTTCCAGAGCTCGGGATTGAGAGCGATGAGGTCAGCCGGATCCTTACCCTCCGAGAGGAGGGCGACCTTCACGTCGAGCCCTCGGCGGAGCGCGAGCGTCGCAGAGCGCCCCGCTGCAGCGATGCCCGCCTTGTCCGTATCAAGCGCGAGCACCAGACGATCCGTGAGCCGGAGGATCTGATCCACATGCTCGTCCGTGAGCGCAGTACCCGAGAGCGCCACCGCGTTCTTGTAGCCCGCCTGGTGGGACATGACGAGGTCCATCTGTCCTTCGACCAGAATGACGAAGCTCCACT
>DASPJT010000006.1:0-4139 GCA_035628455.1 Minisyncoccota bacterium | reverse complement strand
GGAGGACTTGCCGGAGCCGGAGACGCCGGTCACGAGCACGAGCTTGCCGAGCGGCACGTCCACGTTCATGTTCTTGATATTGAAAACCTTGCCGCCCCTAATCTTGAGCGCGCCCTTGTCGGAAGTCCTGCGCGTCTCGGGGATCTCGATCTTCTTCTCCCCGCGGAGATACGCGAGCGTGAGCGAGCCGGAATCGTTCTTCTTGGCGGTCAGGAGCTTGTCGAGTTCGCCCGCGACCACCACTTCGCCTCCGTGCACGCCCGCGCCCGGACCGATATCCACCAGGTAGTCCGAGGAGAAGATGGTGTCTTCGTCGTGCTCCACTACGACGATGGTGTTCCCGAGGTCGCGCAGGTGGAGGAGCGTCTTGATGAGGCGGTCGTTGTCGCGGGAGTGGAGGCCGATCGTAGGTTCATCAAGAACATACAGAGCGCCCACGAGGCCGGAGCCGAGCTGGGACGCGAGGCGGATGCGCTGGCTCTCCCCTCCCGAGAGCGTGTGCGCCCGGCGGTCGAGGGTGAGGTAGTCGAGCCCCACGTTCAGCATGAACTGGAGGCGCGCGGAGATCTCGCGGAGCACCACCTTGGCGATGCTCTTCTCCGTCGGCGTGAGCGGGATCTCCTCGAAGAACGTGTGGGCGTCCTTGATGGAGAGGTTGGTCAGCTCGACGATGTTCTTCCTCTTTTCCTTGGTTCCGCCGAGGAAGACGTGGAGCGCCTCTGGGCGGAGGCGCGCGCCGTTACAGGTAGGACAGACCTCCGAGCCAAAGAAGTGCTTGGTGCCGAGGCCGTTGCAGGAGGGACAGGCTCCGTAAGGAGAGTTGAAGGAGAAGAGCCGCGGCTCTATCTCCGGGAAGGAGAAGCCGTCATAGGGGCACATGAACTTGGCGGAGATGAGCCGCTCACCTTCGGGCGATTCCAATTTCAAAAGCCCGTTCGACTCTTCGAGCGCCTTCTCCACCGCTTCCGAGAGACGCTCTCTGGCTGCCGATTTATTATCCCGGAATTCCGTAAGGAAAAGCTCGTCCACCAAGACGTCGATATCGTGCTTCTTGTGCTTCGCGAGGATGATCTGCTCGCGGAGGCGCTTCATCGCGCCGTCCACCTTGACCCATTCATACCCCTTGCCGAGGAGGTCGTAGAGGAGCTGGTAGTACTCGCCCTTGCGGCCGACTACTAAGGGCGAGAATATCTTGATCTTGGCGTCCGAGAGCGGCACGCCCATCACTTCGCCCTTCTTCTCCTTGTTGCCCTTCTCCACCGTCTCGAGGATGGTCTCGAGGATCTCCTCGTTCGAGAGCTTCTTGATCTCGCGGCCGCAGAGGAGGCAGTGGGGCTTCCCTACGCGGGCGTAGAGGATGCGGAGGTAGTCGTAGATCTCGGTGATGGTCGCCACCGTGGAGCGCGGGTTGTTGGAGCGGGACTTCTGGTCTATGGAGATGGCCGGCGAGAGGCCCACGATCTCGTCCACGTCCGGCTTCTGCATCTGGTTGAGGAACTGGCGGGCGTAGGCGGAGAGGGATTCCACGTAGCGGCGCTGGCCCTCCGCGAAGATGGTGTCGAAAGCGAGCGAGGACTTCCCGGAGCCGGAAAGGCCCGTGAAGACCACCATTTTATTCCGCGGCATCTCCACCGTGATGTTCTTCAGGTTGTGGGTGCGCGCCCCTTTTACGATTATGCGGTCGTCCATATGGATATGCCCCGCGCTTCGGCGCAGGGGTGAGATACGGGTAGTTTAGCACACTCCGCGCGGCTCTGCCAGGCCATTATTTGACTTTTATTTATTTTTAGGCTATAATATAAGGTAGGTGGGAATACCAACCCTTTTTGCCCCTCCGCGGGGCAGGAGTAAGAACCTTGCAAGTAATCCTTCTTATCGCACTCGCTCTTGCGGCGATATACGGCGTCTGGCGTCTGCTTCGCCCCGTGTTTCGCACTAAGCAGATCGAGTTTGCGGAATTCCTGAACGACGTAGTGCATGAATGCCGGAAACTCCTCAAAGCAAGAGCGGCTGATAATGTCGGCGGCGTTGATATCGTGAGACCACTCAGTCCTTTTCAGCTTGCTAAGGAACTTGATGGAACGCGCGATCTAATCGGCGCCGCACGCTTCTTCCTCAAGCATGGGTGCGTGTTTTCCTGGAAGACCCTTTCGGCCGAGAACCCTGACAACATCCCGATCGTAAGAGAAAGGACGCTAGAGCTTCTACTGCGCGCAGACCTGGTTGTGCTCATTGCAGACCATCAGAAAAGCGTGGATCAGCTCGAGAAGTCCTCTTCTTCAGCCCAAAGCATCGCAAGACTCCGAAGAGCCCAAGAAGACCATTTTGCCAAGCAGTTGGCGATCTACAAGACCTTCATTGGCAATGGCAAGAACTTCGCGATGTTTCGCGGTGAACTCGAAACCGTCAAGGATGGACCATCGACACCGAACTTCATCAGACTTCCTGAAAGGAGAGAAGCTACATGAGGTACGCAATAGTCTTGATCGCTTTTGCGATCATGGTCGTCCTGGTCTTCGCGCAAATCCATCCGACTTCTGTCCCCGATTGGCTGGGGGAAAAGCCGATGATTAACAGCTTCATCCGTGCGAGCGAGGGCGGTCCGCCGCCTTCGCTCGGGTACGAGACTCAGTCCGCTGACTCGCACGTACACCTCTATCTAGGGGAACGGAAGGAGCGAGAGTTCCTCGGATACCGGCTGATCGACAACCTCGATACCCGCGTTAAGGAGATGGAAAAAGACGTGCCCGCCATGAAGGCGATGCTCGAGGAATTTCTCGAGCGCCCGTCTTTCCTCGACGAACTCCGAATGAAAGTTAAGAAATCTCAAGGCCCCTGATCCTGCTACCGCCGTCGGCGGATGCGGCGGTCAGGGCCTTTTTCTTTTCCCTATCTTCTGCCGGGTAATGACGGGACGGTTGTCTTTAAAGGTTCTCTCTTTTTCCTTCTTTTCTACTGGCATCCCCGAACTCATCGCTTTGCCCTGCAAAGCTTCAATCTCGTCGCGGATAAGAGCCGCCGTCTCGAAATCAAGAAGTTTAACTGCCTCATTCATCTGACGCGTCTTTTCCCGGATCACCTTCTGCGGATTCTTCCTGTAGGCTTCCGCGTCGAGAGAGGCGAGCTCGTGCACCGCCTGATCGTGCTCGCTCCGGAGCTGATCGGTAATATCGTGGATCTTTTTCAAGATAGTCTTCGGGGTGATGCCGTGCTCCGTGTTGTAGGCCACCTGGATGGCGCGGCGGCGGTCGGTCTCCTTGATGGCCCGCTCGAGCGAGCCCGTCATGGTGTCCGCATAGAGAATGACTCGCCCGAGCACGTTTCTCGCCGCGCGGCCGATGGTCTGGATGAGCGACGTCTCCGAACGGAGGAACCCTTCCTTGTCCGCGTCCAGGATGCCGATCAATTCCACTTCCGGGAGGTCGAGGCCTTCGCGGAGCAGGTTCACGCCCACCAAGCAATCGAACTTGCCTTTGCGGAACTCCGTGAGGATGGTGATGCGGTCTATGGTCTTGATATCGCTGTGGAGATACTCGGCCTTCATGCCCTTCTCCTTGAGGTAGGTGCTGAGATCCTCCGCCATCTTCTTGGTAAGGGTGGTAGCGATGGCGCGGCCGCCGTTCGTGATCACCTTCTCAGCCTCCGCGATGAAATCGGGGATCTGGCCCTTGTAGCTCCCCTTCCCGGTGACCGGGCGCACGGAGAGCTCAGGGTCGACGAGGCCGGTGGGACGGATGACCTGTTCCACTACCTGCTCGCTGTGTTCATGCTCGTACTTGCCCGGCGTCGCCGAGGTGTAGATGACCTGCCCCACCCGCTCCTCGAATTCCTTGAAGGTAAGGGGCCGGTTATCTTTGGCGGAAGGCAGGCGGAAGCCGTGCTCCACGAGCGTTTCCTTGCGGGAGCGGTCGCCTGCGTACATGCCGGCGATCTGGGGCACGGTCACGTGGGATTCGTCGATGATAGTGAGGAAGTCGGGACTGCCATCGGCTTTTTTAGGGAAGTATGAAAGGAGCGTAGAGGGCGGCTCGCCTGCCTTGCGCCCGTCGAAGTGGCGGGAGTAGTTCTCGATGCCGTTGCAGTAGCCCACCTCGCGGATGAGGGCGAGGTCGTAGCTCGTGCGGCGCTTGATGCGCTCG
>DASPJT010000005.1:0-9550 GCA_035628455.1 Minisyncoccota bacterium | reverse complement strand
AAACGCATAACGGGCACTTATTAATATGAACGCACATACTGACAAGAAAGGGGGCATCGTGGAGCAGGTCATCGGACCGGTGGTGGACGTCTACTTCCCGGACCATCTCCCGGTGATCCGCACCGCGCTCACCATAGCGATGCCTGAGGGGAAGCCCCTCACGCTCGAGGTGGCCCAGCAGCTTGGCTTGAACCGCGTGCGCACCATCTCCCTCTCTGAGACCGCCGGCCTCGCCCGGGGCGCGGCCGTCGTCGACACCGGAGCGCCCATCTCCGTGCCGGTCGGGGAGAAAGTCCTCGGCCGCCTTTTCAACGTACTCGGACAGACGGTAGACGGCGAAGCGCCGCTCGCTGATACGGAGGTTTCTCCCATCCATCGCGAAGCGCCCACGTTCACCGAGCAGAAGACCAAAGTCGAGATCTTCGAGACCGGCATCAAGGCGATCGACCTCATCACCCCCTTCATCAAGGGCGGCAAGGTGGGACTCTTCGGCGGCGCAGGCGTCGGCAAGACCGTGCTCATCCAGGAGCTCATCCGTAACGTCGCCACGAACCACGGCGGCTACTCCGTGTTCGCGGGCGTCGGCGAGCGCGTGCGCGAGGGCAACGAGCTGTATCACGAGATGAAGGAGTCGGGGGTGTTGGCGAAGACCGCGCTCGTGTTCGGGCAGATGAACGAGGTGCCCGGCGCCCGCGCGCGCGTCGGTCTCACCGGCCTCACCATGGCGGAGCACTTCCGCGACGAGATGGGCAAGGACGTGCTCTTCTTCATGGACAACGTCTTCCGCTTCATCCAGGCGGGCTCCGAGGTGTCGACGCTCCTCGGCCGCGTGCCTTCCGCTGTCGGCTACCAGCCGACGCTCGCGGAGGAGATGGGCGCACTCCAGGAGCGCATCGCCTCGACCACCAAGGGCTCCATCACCTCCGTGCAGGCGGTGTACGTGCCGGCGGACGACCTCACCGACCCGGCCCCGGCCAACACCTTCGCCCACCTCGACTCGACCGTGGTGCTCTCCCGCCAGCTCGCGTCTCTCGGCATCTATCCGGCCATCGATCCTTTAGAGTCCTCTTCGACCGCACTCGACCCGGCGATCGTGGGCGCGGACCACTACCGTGTCGCGCTCGAGACCAAGCGGGTGCTGCAGCGCTACAAGGACCTCCAGGACATCATCGCCATTCTCGGCATCGAAGAACTCTCCGAGGAGGACAAGACGACGGTGTACCGCGCGCGCAAGCTCCAGCGCTTCCTCTCCCAACCCTTCTTCGTGGGCGAGCCCTTCACCGGCATCCCGGGGCAGTATGTCTCCCTCGCCGAGACCATCCAGGGCTTCGACGAGATCCTCTCCGGCAAGCATGACGAGAAGAATGAGCAGGACTTCTACATGAAGGGCGGGGTCTCCAGCTTGAAGTAATGGCTACGTTCCCTCTTACCGTCGCGAAGCTTGATGAAGTGCTTTTCCGCGGAAATGCGGACGAGGTGATCCTGCCGGGAGAAGCAGGTGAGATGGCGGTGCTCGCGCATCATATGCCGCTTGTGACGCTTCTCAAGGAGGGCGTCGTGCGCGTGAAGCACGGCGGCAAAGAGGAATCCTTTCCCATCAAAGGCGGCACTGCGGAGATCAATAGCAGAGAAGTGACGGTGCTGGTGCGCTAAATACTTGCTTTTTTAATAAATAGTGGTATAGTAAGAAATGAGTTTGTACATCTTGATGGGAGGTCAGTCATGGTGTGGGTCCCCACGCCGCCGTTCGACGAACGGACTCGCTATGAGTTCAAGATGGAAGGGAGGACGATCAGGGGAGTTCCGTCTCTCCCGATTCCCCCTATCAAGGATTGGGACAATCGCCGGGATAAGACTGGGTTTGAAACCGACGACATCCTCGAGTCCTTCGTCAGCAACGGCGAGGACATCCCGGCGCTGATAGCGGCAACCATGAACGAACACCACTATCTCGGGTTGCCGGCTTTCGACGCTTTCAACCTTGATCGTTCCCTCCTTCCGCTAAGGCTTCGGACGCATGAGCGGCTGGGGTTATGCGGTCGCCCGCTCATCCTGACGGAAGAAAAGGGACGCCATCCGGAGAAGCCGTATGATGACGACGGCTACCCGGTGTACGTCCGGACCAGTAATCGCTGGGTAAAAAGCTTCCAGCCTCAGAGGAGCCCGTTATGGAGAAAGACGGCAATCCTCCATATCCCGTTGTAGTCTGCAACAGTCGCCGGGCGCCTCGCGCGCCCGAGCGGCTTTTCTTTTTATATTCGAAATGCAGTGTGTTAAAGTAGGCGGTATGTTCAAGAATTTCCTGATGAAGCAGATGCTGAAATCCAAGATGAAGGACGTTCCGGAGGAGCAGCAAGAGAAGATGTTCGCCGCGATCGAGAAGAATCCGGAGCTTTTCGCCAAGATGGGTCAGAAGATCCAGGAGAAGGTCAAAGGCGGCAAGGATCAGATGACGGCCTCCATAGAGGTGGCTCGAGAGTTCCAGAAAGAGCTTACCGAAGCTCTGAAATAGTTTTATGCGTTCAAAAAAGATACTCGTCCTTCTCGGGCATCCGGACAACGAGACGGTCTGCGGCTATTTCGCGGATCGCTATGAAGCGGGTGCGCGCGAAGCGGGTCACGAGGTGCGCCGCGTGAATATCGGAGATCTGCAGTTCGACCCCATCCTCCACAAGGGCTACAAGGAGATCCAGGCTCTCGAGCCCGATCTCGTGAAGCTCCAGGAGGATTTCCGCTGGGCGGAGCACATCGCCATCGTCTATCCGAACTGGTGGAGCACCATGCCGGCGCTCCTCAAGGGGCTCTTCGACCGCATGTTCCTCCCGGGGTTCGCCTTCAAGTTCATGCCGCGCAAGATGATGTGGAAGAGGCTCCTCGAAGGCCGCACGGCGCGCGTCATCATCACCATGAACAACTGGCCGCTCCTCACCTGGTGGATGATTGGGGACTATTCGAACGAGATCCGCCGGGGCATCCTCTGGTTCGCGGGCATCTGGCCGGTGCGCGTACTCTCCATCGGCCGCATCGAGCACAAGAAGGCGAGCGTCATCGGCAAATGGGGCGCCCGCATCTACACGCTCGGGGCCAAGGCGAAATAGCAAAATTAGAAGCGGCGGCTCCGGGAGGAGCCGCCGCCGCGCTTCACGAAATTGCCGATCCGCTGACCTGTTCCTGAATGAACTCCAGGGCTACGGCAAGGGATCTGCAGTATTCTTTTAATCGTCCGCTGTCGTCCCTCCTCAGCAGTATACGGTCATTCATCAGGGATTGAGCTTCGCACAACTCTTCCAGTGCTCCCAGCATCCGGCCGTAATGCATCAGAAGCTTAGGGTCTGTCGAGGGCAATTCCTTGGGAGGCATACTCTTATGCCAAAGCTCATTCTTGTACCGATTACGCTGGAAGCGACCCACGAATTGACCAGGCTCGCCCCATAGATAGAGGGCGATCGATGAGGGGAGCTTCTTGATGCAGGACAATGCTTCTTCTGATGGATTCACTGCGTCTCCTGGAACTACCCATGATTTCAATCGAAGGGCGCTTCTCATTTTGGCACTTCGATCATCACGGTGCTCATAGCCCAGAAGAACCAGAGTAAGTGTATTGTCGTGCTCATCGTGATACGCGGACAAGGTTTCGATATCGCAAGTTTGATAAACTTTCTGATCCTTTGGTCCTTTTGTGACGTCGAAATTGCGAACGATCTGCGCGCGGATTGCCATTAGACGCCATGCGCGCTTGAGAATATCTCGGGCTACGGCTTCCGGCCCCACCAGATCACCAACGCGATCGCGATCGGACATAGTGCACCATCCTTGTGAATCACCTACTCCGTAGGCGATGTTGCGAAAGAGCGCCCGGACGGGCCGCCCGAGGGCATATTCCTGCTTACTCGATTCCTCGTCAAGCAGCATAAAACTCCCGCCAATTGGCGGGAGTCAAGCAGCGGTTTTGAGGGAAAAGTTGTCCTCGTCGCCGATGCGGGTTTGTTCGAGAAGCCGGAAGTGCTCCCTTATGGATTCGATCACCTCGGGTGTCGATCTTTCTCTCGGTGGACGTCTGCGCGCGAGCCAGACCCGATAGGGTTCCGTATTCTGCGCTGCGTAGGGTTCGCCAGTTTTCTTGCCTGCCATCTTTCACCCTCAAGGAACACATTTCAATAAACCGGCGCGTGCCGGGAAAGGTTACTAAAAGCAAAAAACCGGCTTTCGCCGGTTTTTGCTTTGCCTAGGCTCCTCGTTTACTTAGAGAAGGCCTTGGTGAACCAGCCGAAGAGGCTGAAGGAGCTCTCGTGCGCCTTCACAAAGGCTTCGATCTTCGCTTCGAAGTTCTCGAGAGCCTTGATCTCCGCGGAGAGATCGGCCTTCACCTCCTCGCTCGTCGCGCGGGAGAGGAGGTTCTTGAGCTTGGCGATGTTGTTGGCGGTCGTAGCCATCTCGCTCCGGAGCTGGCCGAGGTTCTTGTAATCCGCGCCGAAGAGGAGCGTGCGGAGCTTGCCCTTAGCTTCTACCTTGGCGATAGCCTCAGCGGAGGTGCTCGCGGAATCATTCTGGGACTTGGCGACCGCGCGGACTTCCGATCCGATGCCGCCGTCCCGGTCGGCGACCGAGAGGAGCTTCTGTACGAAAGAAGCCACGGCGCTCCTGTGCTCGGCGGACATCTTCGCACCGGTTGTGGTCGCGTTATCCTTCGCGGCCGAGCTGGTCGCGTTGCCGCGGACGGCGGCTTTGGCGGCCGCGCTCGTGGCGTTGCCCTGGACTTCTACTTTCGCGTTCACATTCGCCTGCACCGACGCGTCGAGGACCTGGGCGGAGACGGAGGCTGCGCCCGAGAGGAGGAGGGCGGCGGCGAGGGGGATTGCTATAGCGGTGTTGTTTTTCATGCGTTCTAAGTTAAGCGCGGCGTACGCCGAGCGCGCCCAGCGTAGCTCCATAGGGAGAGTGGCGGGGCTATACCCTTAGTATACTCCGTTGTCATAGAGAAAATAGGCCTTTTTTCTGACTTTATGGTAGTTTAAGGGCTCTTATGGCCTTATCCATCGGCATCGTCGGGCTCCCGAACGTAGGGAAGTCCACGCTCTTCAACGGCCTCACCAAGAAATCGGTGGAGGCCGCCAATTACCCCTTCTGCACCATCGACCCCTCGGTGGGCGTCGTCGCGGTACCCGACGATCGCCTGCACAAGCTCTCCGCTTTCTCTCAATCAGCTAAGACTATTCCCGCGGCGGTCGAATTCGTGGATATCGCCGGGCTCGTCAAAGGAGCGTCTGAGGGCGAAGGCCTTGGCAACAAGTTCCTCTCCAATATCCGGGAGACGGATGCCATCCTCGAGGTGGTGCGCATCTTCGAGGACGACAACATCATTCACGTGGACGGGAAGATCCATCCGAAGAACGACATCGAGGTCATCAACCTCGAGCTCATCCTCGCCGACCTCGAGAGCGTGAAGAAGCAGCGGGATTCCGTCGCGCGGGACGCCAAGCGCGGGGACAAGGAGGCGGTTGTGCGGGAAGCTCTCCTCGGTCGTTTCCAGGAAGCGCTCGAAGCCGAGAAGCTTGCGAATACCGTTTCGCTCACGGATGCGGAGAAGCCCCTCGCGAAGACCTTCAACCTCCTCACGGTGAAGCCCATCCTCTACGCCCTCAACAAGAAGGCGGGAGGGAAGAATCTGGATGAGATGGGGGACGAGCGGTACGCGGAGCTTTTGAAATACATAGAGAGCATGGGAGCCGATTACGTGCTCATGGATGCCAAGGTCCAGGAGGACCTCAAGGATTTCTCGGATGAGGAGAAGGCCCAGTTCGCTTCCGAGCTCGGGCATGAGGACGGCATCGACAAGCTGATCCGGAAGAGCTATCAGATCCTCAATCTCATCACCTTCTTCACTACCGGCGAGGACGAGAGCCGGGCCTGGACCGTGCTCCGCGGCACGGACGCCAAGCACGCGGGCGGCGCCATCCACACCGATTTCATAGACAAGTTCATCCGCGCGGAGATCATCCACTGGGACACGCTCCTCGAAGCGGGCTCCTATGCTGCTGCCCGCGACAAGGGCCTCGTGCGCACGGAAGGGAAGGATTACGTGGTGAAGGATGGCGATGTGATCGAATTCAAGATATAGGTATGCGGAGAAAAATGATCATCTGGGATTTCGACGGAGTGATCGTGGACTCCCGCGCCTTGGCCCTCGAATATGCGCAGTCCCAGTTCCATGGCGTCACCGAGGACATCCATCGGGATATGTTCAACGGGAATATATTTACAGAGTCAGCCAAGCTGGAGAAGAAATTCGCGACGGAAGAAGAGCACGATCTGTACCTCGAGAAAGTCTATTGGCCGAAGAAGATGGAACTCGTGCCGATCCCGGGCATGAAAGAAGTTGTGGAGGCTTTATCAGAGGAATATTCCATGACCGTCAATTCTTCCGCTTCCTCTGGTCAGATCACGCGGTATCTGGAGAAGAACGGCCTGATGAATAATTTTCAGAAGGTCTACGGCAACGAAGTGAGGAGCAAAGAAGAGAAGTTCCGGATGATACTCCGCGACTTCGGCCTTTCCGCGGAAGAATGCGTTTTCATAACCGACTCCATCGGGGATGTCCGCGAAGCGCAGGCTGTGCGTATTCCCGCCATTGCCGTCCTCTGGGGCTTCCAGCTGAGGAGGCATTTCGAGCCGGTTCGCGATGAGGTGATGTTCGCAGAGCAGCCCGCAGAGCTTGTCGGATTAGTCCGGCAGAGGTTTGCGGCCGGGGCGTAGCTTCCTCTGCCATAACGGAGTTATACTGAATCCATTACCCGATAAAGCCCTTATCCATGGACCCTAAACCAAAGATCGCCGCCTCCGACTTCTTCCTGCACCTCGGGAGCATCATCGTCCTCTACGGGATGATCGGAGCGCTCCTCACCCTCCTCTTCCGGGTGATCGACGCGGCCTATCCGCCGATACGGGAGGCATACCAGTACTACAGCCATCCCTCGATCAGCTTCCCGGTGGCTTCCGTCATCGTGCTCTTCCCGCTCTTCGTGGTCATGTCCATCCTCATCCAGCGCACCTATGCGGAGGATCCTCTGAAGAAGCAGCTTGATGTGCGCCGCTGGCTCGTCTACCTCACGATCTTCCTCGCGGGCGCGGTGGCTGCGGGCGATCTCATCACCGTCATCTACTTCTTCCTCGACGGGCAGGATATGACCACCGCCTTCCTCTTGAAGGCGCTCTCCGTGCTCCTCGTCGCGGGCACCGTCCTCGGCTACTACTACCGGGAACTCCACGACAAGATACAGCCCGCAGAGCGGAACGTCTGGCGCGGCGCAGTCGCCCTCTTCATCGCAGGCTCCATCGTCGCCGGCTTCACGGTCCTCGGCTCCCCGGCGACCCAGCGCTCGTACCGCTACGACGAGCAGCGCCTCAACCACCTCCAGCAGATCCAGGGCCAGATCGTCTCCTACTGGCAGGCCAAGGAGGCTCTCCCGCTCGATTTGGCACAGATGAAGGACCCGCTCTCCTACTACGACATCCCCGTCGATCCGGAGACCGGCGCAAACTACGAATACAAGGCGACCGGCGCGCGCTCCTTCGAGCTCTGCGCGACCTTCGACCTCAACCCGCGGTCTTCCTCCTCTGCGATGTCGATCGCGCGCCCCTACGGCTTCGGCCCGAATGACAACTGGGAATACAAAGAGGGCCGCCACTGCTTCGAGCGCACCATCGATCCGCAGATCTACGCGCCGATGAAGCGCGGCCTCTAGAAGAGGAGAAACAGAGGAGAGCGGCCCGAGGCTTTTGCCAGGCCGCTCTTTTCTTGTATTATCACCCGATATGAAGGCCTACGATCATAAAAGGATCGAAAAGAAGTGGCAGGCGCTCTGGGAGAAGACAGAGGCTCACAAGGCTCGGGAGAAGAAGGGCAGGAAAAAGGCCTACCTCCTCATCGAATTCCCGTACCCCTCCGGGGAGGGCATGCACGTGGGCCATATCCGCAGCAACACGGCGATGGACATCCTCGCGCGCAAGCGCCGCGCGGAAGGCTACGAGGTGCTCTATCCGATCGGCTGGGACGCCTTCGGGCTCCCGGCGGAGAACTACGCCCTCAAGACAGGGATCCATCCCTCTATCATCACCAAGAAGGCCATAGACAATTTCCGGGGCCAGCTGAAGCGCCTCGGCTTCTCCTTCGACTGGTCGCGCGAGGTGAACACCACCGATCCGAAATATTACAAATGGACGCAGTGGATCTTCCTGCAGCTCTACAGGCAGGGCCTCGCCTACAAGCACAAGGCCACCATCAACTGGTGCCCCAAGTGCAAGATCGGGCTCGCGAACGAGGAAGTCGTGGACGGCGCCTGCGAGCGCTGCGGCACGCCTACGGAGAAGCGCGAGAAGGAGCAGTGGATGCTCGGCATCACCAAGTACGCGGAGCGCCTCGACCGGGACCTTGATACGGTGGACTACCTCCCCAAGATCAAGCTGCAGCAGAGGAACTGGATCGGGAAGAGCGAAGGGTACGAGATCGATTTCAGCGTCGGCGGGAAGAAGATACCGGTCTTCACCACGCGGCCGGACACGCTCTTCGGAGCGACCGCGCTCGTGCTCGCTCCCGAGCACCCGCTCCTCTCCGAACTCCTCCGGAATATTTCCAATCAGAAGGACGCGGAGCGGTATATCTCCGAAGCGCGCCACAAGACGGACATCGAGCGCACCGCGGAGGGCAAAGAGAAGACCGGCATCGAACTCAAAGGGGTGAAGGCGGTCAATCCGGGGAACGGGGAAGAGATCCCCGTGTTCGTCGCGGACTACGCGCTCGCGCACTACGGCACCGGCGCGGTCATGCTGGTGCCGGCGCACGACGAGCGCGATTTCGCTTTCGCCAAGAAGTTCGGCCTTCCCGTACGCCGCGTCATCGAGCCCCTCTTCGTCAGTACGGGTGCGGAGAAAATGCATGAAGGGGAACCGGTGGTGAAGCGGGAAGCCGTCTGCGCGGTCGTGCGGAATCCGAAGGACGACACCTACCTCTGCGTCAGCTGGAAGGGGGTGCGCATGAACGGGCTCGTGACCGGAGGGCTTGAAGAGGGGGAAGATATCGTGGAGGCCGCGAAGCGCGAGGTCCTCGAGGAGACGGGCTACAAGAACCTCCGCCTCGTGGAAGAGCCCTCCTGGATCATCCAGACGAAGTTCTATCACCGGATAAAGCAGCAGAACCGCTGGGCGCGCTTCCACCACGTCTTCTTCGAGCTCAAAGATGCGAAGAGGGAGAAAGTCGGAGAGAAGGAAGCCGCTCTCCACGAGGTCGTCTGGAAGAAGAAAGGCGAGCTCAAGGATTTCTTCTCCGTCTTCGAGGGCGACTTCGTGGCCTCTCTCGTCGGGAACAAGGACTTCGTCCACACGGGGACGGGCATCCTGGGGAACTCCGGAGAATTCGACGGCTTAGAGAGCGAGGAGGCGAAAGCGGCGATCGCGAAGAAAGTCGGCGGCCGGAAGAAGATCACCTTCAAGCTGCGCGATTGGATCTTCTCCCGCCAGCGCTACTGGGGCGAGCCCATCCCCATGATCCACTGCG
>DASPJT010000004.1:0-4361 GCA_035628455.1 Minisyncoccota bacterium | reverse complement strand
TCGCTCCGTTCGCCGTGAAGGCCGCAGAGGGAAGGGATTGAGAGACAGAGCGCACGCGCACGGTCACCTGTGCATGCGCGGATTGGACGCCTGTGATCACGTCATAAGAAATGGTGTAGGTCCGGCCCGCCTGACATTCCGCTACGGTGTCCGTGCGCTCCCCGCTCGCGGTTCCATTCGCCCACCAGGTAGTGTTCGCCGGGCTGCCGCAGGAAGGCTGATCCGCGATGACATTCGACACGTAGCTCCGGCCTCCCGTCGAGGTCCACGCATACCGTACGGTATCGCCCACGTTCACAGTGATATCCGTCGCTCCGTTCGCCGTGAGAGTCGCCGTAGGGACAGAGTTCGTCAGAGAGAGCACGCGTACGGTGACGGTCGAGCGCGCCGTCTGTCCGGACGTATTCGAGACGTCGTAGGTGAGCGTATACAGTCTTCCCGCCTGGCAGTCCGAGACGGTATCCGTGCGCTCTCCGCTTGCCGTACCATCGGCCCACCACTTGGCTGTACTTGCCGCTCCGCAGGCCGCCTGATCCGAGGAATAGCTCGAGACAAAGCGGGTAGCCCCGGTCGAACTCCAGCGGTAGCGGATGGTGTCTCCCGGGCTCACCGTGATGCTCTGGGCTCCGTTTGCGGTGAATTGCGCCGTGGGTCCCGTAGAGACAGGTGTCGTGGTGGCGGCAAGGACCTTCACGGTCGCGTGTGTAGACGCTGTGCGGACTCCGTCCGGAGAGTAGGTATACGTCAGCCGATAGGTCGTCCCGGCCTGGCAGGTGGCTACCGTATCCGTGCGGGAAGTGCCGGCAGAGGGCGCGTTCCATACTCCCGAGCGCGGACCATTACAATTAGTTCCGTTGTTGGTGACTGTATACGCCCCGGACGCTCTCGGGTCAGGACCTTCGAGACCAGCAGCGCGGAGCTCATACGTCACGCTCTGACCGGCACTCACCTCATACACATCGTCTCCCGTGTTCCCTCCTGCGTACAAAGTCACTCTCCGCGGGGGCGCGATGACGATGTGCGCCTCGTTGCTTACGCTCGAGCGGTTGCGCATGTCGCCGAGACGGAGCGTGTGCCGTCCCAGAGACAGGCTCGGCACTTCGAAGGTAAATGATTGAGCGGTGAACCGATCCGGCGCGATGGCGGCACCCCAGTCCCCATCGATGACTGCGCGCGTATTTGCGTTGAAATTGGTGCCCCGTACCTCTATGGTGCTGCCGGTCACCGCCCAGGCAGCGATGCCTGTGATAGGGGCGCCGCCTGCGGACGAAGAGATACTGGTTATGGTGGGGGCCGAACCCCTTACCGGCGTAGTGTCATCTATCCCTGGGCCCGTATCATCCCTGTCATTCTGCGGCGCTGCAGCTCTCTCCGACCGAGGAGTGGGCGACTTGACCCCGCTCGTGCTTGCTTTCGTCGCCACAACCGGAGCAGCTACCTGCATTCCGCAGGAGATCTGGTGTATCCGCTCCGCCGTGAGGGGTCCGATAGAGCCAGTGGCCTCCAAGCCTTCACTCTTTTGAAAAGACGAGATAGCCGCTTTAGTCCTCGTCCCGATCCTTCCGGTCAGATCGCTTTCTTTAATATCGGGGACATAGTGCCCGAGATCTTTCAAGAAAAGCTGCACATCCCGCACCTCGCTCGTGATCCATTTTCCGCGGCCTATGTCGATGAGGCTTACCTTGCTCAAACATTTACGCGTCTCGGCGGCCGCGACAGGAAAAGGAGAAAATGTCACGACTGCGGCAAGGCCGATGAGGAGTGCCGCCGCGAATCTCTGTAGGGTCATATCCGACAATAAAAATTAGCTTTCATCAATTGTACCCCGTAAAGAGGCTTATAAAGAAACCGTTTATCCCCTCTTATACATAAAGTTGAGGCCCCTCTCGCGAGGGGCCTTGGTCACAAGAAGACTCTGCTGCCAGCGGTCTGTATCGTGTCATACATAGGTATGGTAGGACTGAATTCCCACTGGTTCAGGGAGGGCTTCCAGGCTACTTCGATGCGCCAGAGCTCCTTCCCCATGTCGGCGACGAAGAAGACGTTGGGATATCCATCCGCGAGATCGAGGCCGGCGACTTGCGGATCTCCCTCTCTCTGGAGATCGAGTACGAATCGGATGTGCACGAAGCCCATCCGGACGATATTCCCCGGATGAATCTCGCGAACAGGCGGGCTTTCCTGGAGTTCGAAGACCCGAATCTCCAGAGGTGTAAAGGCGCCATTCATGCCCGCCTCAGGAATTAGCAGCGCACCTTCTGGCATACATGGGGCGCCGAGGTCCTTCCAGAAACTCCGCACAGAGGAGAATTCCTGGAGCTGCGGGCAGCGTATGCGGCCGACCTGCAGCATGAGAGGCATCGCCCGAGAGCTTCTTTCCGCCACTTTTAAAGCGCACATCTCTTCCTCCTGAAAAGGACGTTCTTCCGTAGGGTAATGGGCAGAGCAACTGCGGTCAAACGATCTTTTTGACCGCAGCGATTATATGGCTCACCCCCATGCCATAGTGCTCCAGAAGCTCTTCCGGCTTTCCGGACTGGCCGAACTGGTCGCGCACGCCGACGAAAGCCACTCTGCTCGGCTCCTTCTCCGCGAGGAGTTCCGCCACCGCCGAACCCATGCC
Organism: Minisyncoccota bacterium; assembly: GCA_035628455.1. Classification (GTDB taxonomy): domain Bacteria; phylum Patescibacteriota; class Minisyncoccia; order Phycocordibacterales; family JAKFXT01; genus JAIOOV01. Next base: position 1,738 of record DASPJT010000004.1, on the reverse strand, counting down.
GCCTGCTACCTGGTGCTCTTCTACCGTCACTACCTTGTGCGTCTTGCGGACGGACTGAAGTATGGTCTCTGTATCTAAAGGCTTGATCGTCGAGAGATTGATGACTTCCGTTCTAACTCCTTCATTTTCAAGCTGCTTCGCGGCGACAAGCGCCTTGTGCACGAGGGCTCCCGTCGCGATGATGGTCACCATAGGATTCTCGCTCGTAGAGAGCACCTGCGCCTTCCCTATCTCAAAAGGCGTCTCTTCCGTAGTAATAATCGGCGTCTTCTCCCGCGCGAGGCGGATATAAACAGGGGTCTTGGTCTTCGCAGCAGCGATGGTCGCCTTCTTGGCTTCGATGCTGTCACAGGGAGAGAGGACCACCATGCGCGGGATGACCCGCATGATGGCGATATCTTCGATAGCCTGGTGCGTGCCGCCGTCGGGACCCACGGAGACGCCCGCGTGCGACCCCGCTATCTTCACCGGCCGATCGTTGTAGCAGATGGTGGTGCGGATCTGCTCCCAGTTCCGGCCCGGGCTGAACATCGCATAGGAGGTGATGAAGGGGATCTTGCCCATCGCCGCCATGCCGCTCGCGACTGCGGCCAGATTCTGCTCGGCGACGCCCATCTCTACGAAGCGTTTCGGAAACTTATTCTTGAAAAGATGCATTTGCGTGGAGTCGGTCAGATCCGCGCAGAGTCCTACCACCCGCTCGTCCGCCTCTCCGGCCGCGAGGAGGCCTTCGCCGAAGCCTTTGCGGATCGGCGCCTGCTCGACGTCAGCGTCGAAGAGTTTCGGATTTAGCTTTGAATTCTGGTTAAGCATTTTTTGAAAGCTCTTGAAGCGCCATCTCCCCCTCCTCCTTCGTCGGCGGCTTCCCGTGCCACTCGAATTTCTTCTCAAAAGCAGGCACGCCCTTGCCGGGGATGGTGTGCGCCAGGATGATGGTCGGCTTCTCGAAGATGGATTTGGCTTCGTTGATAGCGCCGACGATCTCCTCGAAGTCGTGCCCGTTCACCTCGAGTACGTGCCAGTTCCAGGCCTCCCACTTCGCGCGGAGGGGCTCCAAGGGCATGATGTCCTCCGTGAAGCCGTCTATCTGTATGTTGTTGCGGTCGATGATGCCGATGAGATTGTGGAGCTTCTCCTTACCCGCGAGCATCGCCGCCTCCCAGGTATTGCCGCAGTCAAGCTCGCCGTCCGAGAGGAGCGCATACACGTAGCGGCCGGAGGCGCCGCCACGGTCTATCCTATCCGCGAGCGCCATACCCACCGCCTGCGAGAGACCGGAGCCGAGAGGCCCCGAACTCGTCTCTATCCCCGGGAGCCATTCGCGGTGCGGGTGCCCCTGGAGCGGAGAGCCGAAGGAGCGCAGGGTCTTCAGTTTCTCCACGGGGAAATACCCGGCATGCGCCATAGTGGCATAGAGCACCGGGCAGATATGGCCGTTCGAGAGCACCAGGCGATCGCGATCTTCCCAGAGCGGATCCTTGGGATTGTGCCGGAGGGAGTGGAAATAGAGGGCGGTGAAGATGTCCGCCATGCCTAACGGTCCGGCGGTATGCCCCGAACCTGCCGCGACGAGCATCTCGATGATGGAGCGGCGGATTGCATTCGCCTGCTGCTCCAGCTTCTTCACTGTCTGATCATCTAGATGCTCCATGGTTATAGATTCGCAAGAAAATCCACCGCCGCTCCCGGATGCGGGTTCGCGAAGAGGAAGGAGCCGGAGACGAGGCGATTCGCGCCG
>DASPJT010000003.1:0-2757 GCA_035628455.1 Minisyncoccota bacterium | reverse complement strand
AAGAAGACGCTCGAAGCGCTCCTCCATATCCACGATATCGCCCTCATCAAGCAGGACCCCTCAGCCGAGAAGCGGAGCGGCTTCCGCATGGAGGCGTACGACATCGCGCACCTCTCGGGCGAGTCCATGGCGGGCGCCATGGTGGTCTCGATCGACGGGGAGTTTGTCAAGAACTACTACCGCCGCTTCCGGATCTACGGCTACGACGATGCGCATGACGTGGGCGCACTCGCAGAAGTCCTGCGCCGCCGCCTCGCGCACGAAGAATGGCCTCTCCCTGACCTCATCGTCCTCGACGGCGCCGTGGCTCAGCGGAACGCCGCGGAGAAGGCGCTCAAGGAGTACAACCTCTCCATACCCATAGTCTCCGTAGTGAAGAACGAGCGGCACCGCCCGGAGCGGATCGAAGGGAGGGCGGAGATGATCAAGAAGTATGAGAAAGAGATCCTGGCGCTGAATCAGGAGGTGCACCGCTTCGCCATTCAATACCACAAGCATATGCGGCGGAAGAAGTTCCTCTCCCGTTGAGCGAGGAGGTATACTAGAGGCATGACACACGCGATGGTGGGCGTGCTCCGCGGGGGACCCTCGAGCGAATACGAGATCTCGCTCCAGACGGGCAATATGGCGCTGCGGGCACTCCGCGAGCGCTACCGCCTCGCGGACATCCTCATCGGCAAGGACGGCACCTGGCACCGGAACGGCATCCCCATGAACCCCGGGAGGGCTCTTTTAGGGGTGGACGTCGTCTTTAACGCTCTCCACGGAGAATTCGGTGAGGACGGCAAGGCGCAGCGCCTCCTCGAAACCTTCGGCGTGCCGTATACCGGCTCGCGCGTCCTTGCATCCTCCATCGGCATGCAGAAGACGCTCGCCAAGGAGCACTTCCGGCGCCTAGGCTTCAGGACGCCCCGCTCGAGCATCCTCGGGATCAAGGAGAATCTGCCGGAGCGGCTCCTCTTCCTCTTCCGCGCGACGCCGATGCCGGTAGTGGTGAAGCCTGCCGCCGCCGGATCGTCCCTCGGAGTGAGCGTAGTGCACTCCTTCGCCGAGCTCGAGGCGGCGGTGAAGAAGGCCTTCGCCTACGGCTCCTCCGTCCTCATCGAGGAGCACATCCGCGGCGAAGAGGTGACCTGCGGCGTGGTGGAGGGGTATCGCGGGCATGATGCGTACCCGCTCTTCCCGGTGGTAGTGAAGCCGCAGGGCTCGCGTTTCTATGATTACGACGCGAAGAGCAAGGGGAGAGCAGCGCTCCACTGCCCTGCGCCGCTTCCGGCGGAGAGGAAAAGGGAAGTGGAGAAGCTCGCGACCGACGTGCACAAGGGCTTAGGGCTCCGCCACTACTCGCGCGTGGACTGCATCGTCTCGCCCTCGCGCGGCATTTATCTCTTGGAGGTCAATACGCTCCCCGGACTCTATGCGGATGCGCCGATGACTCTGGCGCTCGAGGCGGCGGGACTCCCGTTGCCGTCATTCCTTGATCATGTTCTTACCCTTGCCCGGAGCCGTTAGAAAAGATAGTGTGGTGCTTCGAGGGCCCTTAGCTTAGTTGGTAGAGCGCCTCATTTGCAATGAGGAGGTCACCGGTTCGAATCCGGTAGGGTCCACTGATATGAACAAGGCCGACATTGTCGAAAAGACCAAGGCGTACGTCCGGGAAACCCTGGAGGGAGAAGGCTCCGGACATGACTGGTGGCATATCTATAGGGTGCATGCGAATGCGGTGCATATCGGAGAGGAGGAAGGAGCGGACATGTTCGTGGTGGAGCTTGCCGCGCTCCTCCATGACATCGCCGACTACAAGTTCCACGGCGGAGACGAAGAGATCGGGCCGCGGACTGCACGCGAATGGCTAGAGAAGGCGGGAGCCGACGAGGAGACCATCGCGCACGTCTGCCAGATAATCAGGGATATCTCCTTCAAGGGGGCCGGCGTGCAGACGCCGATGAAGACCAAGGAGGGAATGGTGGTGCAGGATGCGGACCGGCTCGAAGCCATCGGCGCCATCGGCATCGCCCGCACCTTCGCCTACGGCGGCCATAAGAACAGGGAGATCTATAATCCGGAAGTGGCCGCTGTGGAGCATGCTTCCTCCGAGGAATACAAGAAGAACAATAGCCACACGATCGCGCATTTCTATGAGAAACTACTTCTCCTTAAGGACCGTATGAATACAGCTGCGGCGAAGAAGATGGCCGAAGGCCGGCATAAGTTTATGGAGGAATATCTCGATAGGTTTTACAAAGAGTGGAAAGGAGAAGCGTAGCCTTCTTGCATCCATCTGAGCGGGATGGCATAGTCGAATTCGATTTGAACCGAAAAAGGGGAGAATAATGGGAAGGATCCTGAAGAGACGAGATACGCTCAGCAGGCTCTCGAGGCAGTATGTGCTTCGCGATCCTCTGATGTCGACGGAGACTGTCGCCAAGCAGCTTGGGGGAGCCGCTGGTCAGGATGATCATCGGGGGGCGTACCCGTGCTTCATCTATGCAACGGAACAGAACGTCGTCGTCGCGGTCCGGTACTCGGACGTCGAGGTGGATCTATTCAACCTTCACCAAAAGCTTCATGACAAGCTGGCAGAGATCGCCGACATTGTGGAGTAGGAGGTTCCTTGGAGAAAAACGCGCAGGCCGAGCCTGCGCGTTTCTATTTTTATGAAAAACGAAAGCCGCCTTGCGGGGGCGGCTTGGTGGGTGGTCGGGGCGCGTTCTGCGCCCCGGTCCCGGATGGGCTGTCAGTCGGCGGCGAGCGGCT
>DASPJT010000002.1:0-6867 GCA_035628455.1 Minisyncoccota bacterium | reverse complement strand
GCAATCGGGACTGTGCTAAAATAGTGCCCATGTCGCAGTACTACGGAGACGCCATCTTCTGGATCGATTCGGACAGGATCAAGCCGAACCCCTACCAGCCGCGCCGGGATTTCGACGAGGCGCGCCTCAAGGACCTCGCCGATTCCATCCGCCAGTACGGCATCCTCCAGCCCTTGGTGGTGACCCGCCACGAGATTGAGACGCCGGAAGGGGGGCTCACCACCGAGTACGAGCTCATCGCCGGCGAGCGCCGTCTCAGGGCTTCCAAGCTCGCCGGCCTCACCCAGGTGCCCGCGATCATCCGCACGAGCACCACGACGACGGAGGATCCCCGCCTCAAGCTCGAGCTCGCCATCATCGAGAACCTCCAGCGCGAGGACTTGAATCCGGTGGACCGCGCCCGCGCCTTCGAGCGCCTGGTCAAGGAATTCGGCTTCAAGCACGGCCAGATCGGGGAGAAGATGGGCAAGAGTCGCGAATACGTGGCGAATACCCTGCGCATCCTCGCACTCCCGGATCACCTCCTTATGGCGCTCGGGGAAGGGAAGATCAGCGAAGGACATACCCGTCCACTCCTTATGCTCTCCGACCGTCCCGAGGAACAGATGACCCTCTACAAGGAGATCCTCTACAAGCGCCTCACTGTACGCGAGACGGAAGCCATCGCGCGGCGCATTGCGAATGACAAGGTCCGCAAGAAGGAGTACATCGTGGATCCGGCTCAGCTCGAGCTCGAGCGTAAGCTCACCGAATCCCTCGGCACGAGAGTACAGATCGAGCGCAAGGAGAAGGGCGGCAAGATCCTCATCGACTTCTTCTCTTCCGACGACCTCCAGGCCATCCTCGCCGGGCTCCATCTCGAGGACGGCTCCGTGAAGAAGGCTATTCCCGATAATCCGTCTCTCTCCGCTTCCGAGATGCCGACGCCGCAGCCCGAAACCTCTCCGGAGCTCATGGACGACCGCTCCAAGGGAGAGAAGGAGGAGGAAGACCCCGATCTCTACTCCGTCAAGAATTTTTCAATCTAGATCTTCCGCCCTTTGCTCTCGGTCATGGCGCGGATGTGCTTCTTGGCGAGGGCGGTCTTCGTGTAAGCGAGCCACTTTTCCGTAGGATGGCTCGAAGCTTTGGTGAGGATCTCCACTGTATTGCCGTTGTGGAGCGGGGTATCGATAGCGACCATCTTGCCGTTTACCTTGGCGGCGTTGATGTGGTTACCGATGTCTGAGTGGATGGCGTAGGCGAAGTCGATGGGGGTTGAGTCGACGGGAAGATCTACCACATCGCCCTTCGGGGTGAATACGAACATGCGGTGGCCGAAGAAGTCGTCCCTGAGGTCCTTCATGAAGATGTCCGGATGTGACTCGGCTACGCCTTCGGCGAGGTGGGTGATCCAGTCTGGCACGTTGCGGAATTCCGCCTTGGTGTCCGCGGTAGTAATCTTCCGCGGAGTGAGGGGGATGAGCTTGCGGATCCAATTGAGGCCGATTGCGGCCACGTCCTTGCCCTCCTTGTAGCCGAGGTGGGAGGCGATACCGTACTCCGCCTCCCGGTGCATCTCTTCCGTACGGATCTGCACCTCGATGATGCTGCCGTCTCCGGTGAAGACGGTGGTGTGGATTCCCTGGTAGCCGTTTGGCTTCGGTACGGCGATGTAGTCCTTGATGCGGCCGATGAGGGGGCGCCAGAGGTTGTGTACGATGCCGAGCACGCGGTAGCAGTCGGCTACGTCCTTGACGATGATGCGGATGGCGGAGATGTCGTAGACTTTCTCGATATCCATATCCTTGCGCACGAGCTTGCGGTAGAGGCTGTAGAGGCCCTTGATGCGGTAGTCGCTCTTGAAATTGAGGATGCCTTCCTTGGCGAAGGCTTTCTTGAGCTGATTGAGGAGCTTCGCGAGGTGTTCAGTGGTGTCCTTGCTCTTCTCGTGGAGAAGCTGTTCCGTCTTCTTGTATTCCGCGGGGTAGATATGCGGAAAGGCGAGGTCCTCAAGCTCGCGGTTCAACTTGCGCATGCCGAGGCGGTAGGCCAGCGGTGCGTAGACCTCGAGCGTCTCCATGGCGATGCGCTTCTGCTTCTCCCGCGGCACGTACTCGAGGGTCTGCATGTTATGCAGGCGGTCGGTGAGCTTGATGATGAGGACGCGGATGTCCTGCGCCATCGCCACGAAGAGCTTGCGCAAGCTCTCGGTGTGGCGCTGGGCGCCGCGGTACTTCAGCTTGCCGAGCTTGGTCACGCCTTCGATGAGGAAGAGGACTTCGGGGCCGAACTCGCGTTCGATCGTCTCCGGAGTGGCGCCGGTGTCCTCGATGGTGTCGTGGAGGAGGCCGGCGCTGATGGTGGTGGCGTCCATCTGGAGCTCGGCCAGGTTCTTGGCGGTCGCGACGAGGTGGACGAAATAGGGCTCGCCGGAGTAGCGCTTCTGGGCGCTGTGGGCCTTTTCAGCGAAATTATAGGCCTTAGTGACAAGGTTTATATCCTCCTTGCTGGGCCTATTCATGAGGCTGATGATATCCTTGACATCCATGTTATTTAATAGGATACTATACATCAGATCGTCGGTCAAAACGTGGGGAAAAACATGAGCCAATCTGTTGTGGTTCTCACGCCGTTCGAAACGCTCGCTCAAAGGGAGGAGCGTCTCCGCGATGCAGAGATCGCTCGTGTTTTCTGCGAACGGTACGATCGAGGGGAGCAGCTTCCTGCGACGTGCCTGTGTGGTTGCGGCGCGACGGTCTCTGAGGGCGACGCCCTCACCCTTCGCTGTGCCGAGCGGCTCAACAAAAACAAGTGACCTAAAACGAAGAGCGCCCCGTCTATGACGGAGGCGCTCACTTTCTTTTTATACTTTCTTCTTCTCTATCTTGTGCGGATTGTGGTTCGGGCAGAGCTTGTTGGAGCAGCGCTCGGGAATAGTCTTCGTTCCTTCCATCATGAGTGACCCGCACATCTCGCAGATCTTGCCGGTGGGTTTGGCTTTGATGGCGTTCTTGCAGGTAGGGTAGTTGGAGCAGCTGTAGAAGATGCCGAAGCGGCCGCGGCGCTCCACCATCTCGCCTTTGCCGCAGGTGGGGCAGGTGACGCCGGTCTTCTTGCGCGCTTCCTCCTCGGGGCTCTCCTTTATGTATTTGCACTTCGGGTAGTTGCTGCAGGCGATGAAGCGGCCGTAGCGCCCGTCGCGCTCCATGAGCTTGCCGTCGGCGCACTCCGGGCACTTCTCGCCGGTGAATTTGGGTCCTTCCATCTCCTTGCCGTCGATGGCGCGGGCGCCATCGCACTCCGGGTAGCGCGCGCAGGAGAGGAACTTGCCGGTCTTCCCGAGCTTGATGATCATATCGCTCCCGCACTTGGGGCAGGGGAACTCCTTGGGGCCGGGGCCGAGGTCGGTGAGCTTCCCGATCTTGTCCTTACTCTTCACGTCCTTCAGGAAGGGGCCGTAGAACTCCCGGAGGGTCTTCTCGTATTCGCGCTCGCCGTTCGCGATGTCGTCGAGCTTGTTCTCCATCTCTGCGGTGAAATCATCCCCGATGTAATGTTCGAAATTCTTCTCGAGGAAGGAGCTGACTACGTCGCCGGTGTCAGTGGGGAGGAGCGTCTTACCCTGTTTCTCCACGTAGCCGCGGTCCTGGATGGTCTTGATGATGGAGGCATAGGTGGAAGGGCGCCCGATGCCGCGCTTCTCCATCTCCTTCACGAGGCCAGCTTCCGTATAGCGGGAAGGGGGCTCAGTGCTCTTTTCCTCAGTAAAGAGGTTGAGGAGGTCGAGGGATTCGTCGGCGCCTACCTTAGGGAGCTCCACATCTTCACCGCGGGCTTCCGGGTCGGCCTTGAGCCAGCCGTCGAAGAGGACGCGCGAGCCGTTCGCATGGAAAGGGGGGAAGTCTTTGGCTTTTACGCCCGCGGCGATGCGCGTGCGCAATATATTCGCATCCGCCATCTGCGAAGAGACCACGCGCTCCCAAATGAGATGGTAGAGCTTCTTGGCGTCGTCCGTGCTCCCGGCGGATTCCCGGTTCACGTCGGTCACGCGCACGGCCTCGTGGGCTTCCTGCGCGTTCTTACTCTTGGTCTTGTACTGGCGGGGCTCCGCGTACTTGGCACCGTACTTCTTGTTGATCAGCTCCACGATGGCGGCCTGCGCATCTGCGCCGATCGTGGTGCTGTCCGTGCGCATGTAGGTGATGAGGCCGGCTTCGTAGAGCTTCTGGGCGACCGACATGGTGCGGGAGGGGGAGAAGCCGAGGCGCGAGCTCGCCGTCTGCTGGAGGGTGGAGGTGGTGAAAGGCGCGCGCGGAGAGCGCTTGGCTTCCGTCTCCTCCACAGAGAGCACCTTCCAGGGATTCCCCTTGGCGGCTTCCACGATCTTCGTGGTCACCTTGGGGTCGCGCGGCTCTTCCTCGCAGACCACGGTGAAGGCGGCGGTATTCTTGCCCTTCACCTCCGCGGAGATGACGGAATATGCCTCCGGCACGAAGGCGCGGATCTCGCGCTCGCGCTCCATGAGGATGCGGAGGGCGGGGGACTGCACTCGCCCGGCGGAGAGGCCGTAGCGTACCTTCTTCCAGATGAGGCCGGAGAGGTCGTAGCCGACGAGCCGGTCGAGGACACGGCGGGCTTCCTGGGCCTGCTTCAGCTTGTCATCTATGTCGCGCGGGTGCTTGAGGGCCTCCCGGATGGCTTTCTCGGTGATCTCGTGGAAGACGACGCGCTTCGGCTTCTTCAGCTTCACCGCCTGGGCGATGTGCCAGGCGATAGCCTCGCCTTCGCGGTCGGGGTCGGTCGCGAGGAGCACTTCGTCAGCTTTCTCGGCGAGTTCTTTGAGTTCGGCGATGACGGCTTCCTTACCCTTGCTCACTTCGTAGTGGGGGATGAAGCCGCCTTCGATGTCGATGGCTTTCTTGTTGCTCTTCGGGAGATCGCGCACGTGACCCACGCTCGCGCGCACGACATAATCGCTGCCGAGATATTTCCCGATCGTCTTTGCTTTTGCCGGAGACTCAACAACCAAAAGCTTCATTAAGCGCAGTTATAGTACGGATACTTGCTTCTGGCAAACAAAGATTATTTTTTGATACTCAGGTTCTTCCAATTTTACCCATCCTTTCATTCACTAATCCTTTTATCTCCAAGAGCGAAAGGATCATATTCAACTCCGGTGCTTCTAAAGCGGATTTCTGTATGAGCGTGTCGCGTGGCAGAGGCTCCGTGAGGAGCTCAAGGATGGACAATTCTTTCGGAGAGCAGTCGCTAAGAGGCGTCTTTTCATCCGCTACGGCTTCTTCTATATGAAGCGCCTCGAGCACGTCCGCTCCGGAAGACACGGGGGTTGCACCGAGGCGGATGAGCATATGCGGGCCTTCGGATGTCTTGGAGAAGATGGGGCCGGGGACGGTGAGTACGTCGCGGTTGTATTCGGTCGCGAGGCGGGAAGTGATGAGGGTGCCGGACTTCTTCTCGGCTTCGATCACGAGAGTCGCATGCGACATGCCTGCCATGATGCGGTTCCTCTGGGGGAAGCTCCACAGTGTCGCATGGAAATCGGGCGCGTATTCGGAGAGGAGAGCGCCGCCACTATCGACTATTCTTTTGGCGAGTCCGAGGTGTTGCGCTGGATAGATTGCGCGGTCGCTGAGACCCGAGCCGGGCACGGCGATAGTGAGAAGCCCTGCCTCGAGCGCCGCTTGGTGTGCGATCGAATCAATGCCGAGTGCGAGGCCGGAGACGATCATCACCGGATAGCCTGCGAGCTCGCGGATGATCTTAGTCACAGCCTCCTTGCCGTAGTCGGTATATTTACGCGAACCAACGACGGCGAGGATCTTGTAATTATTCCAATCAGGGAGAGCGCCCCGGAGGTAGAGGGTCTTTGGTGTGTCCGGAATTTCGGCAAGGAGCGGCGGGAATTCGGCAGGGGAGAGAGTGCGTACCTCCTCCATATATATGCATGGTAACACTCTTTTGACCCAGGGAGTCTCTCTGCTACACTGTTCTCTATCTATAGAGATGTATGCTGGATATCAAATTCATCAGAGAGAATAAGGATCTTGTGGCGGATGCCGCCCGCAGGAAGCGTGTCGATTTCGACGTGGAGGCTCTCCTCGCTGTGGATGACCGCCGCAAGGCTGCCCTCGGCTCGATCGAAGCGAAGCGCGCGGAGCAGAACGCCGCCTCCGACAAGATAAGCCAGGCGGCTCCGGAGGCACGCCAGGCGCTCATCGCCGAGATGACTTCACTCAAGGCTGCTCTCGGCAAGGAAGAGGAGGAGTACAAGGAGATCATGCGGGAGTGGCAGGGTCTCATGGTGCGCGTGCCGAACATCCCGGACATGTCCGTGCCGCAGGGAGATAGCGATGCGGACAACCAGGAGGTCAAGGTGTGGGGAGAGAAGCCGCAGTTCTCCTTTGCCCCCAAGAGCCATGTCGAACTCATGGAGAAGCACAAGATGGTGGATCTTGAGCGGGGTGCTAAGGTCGCGGGCTTCCGCGGCTACTTTCTCACGGGGGCGGGTGCAGAACTCAATTTCGCGCTTTGGAAGTTCATCATCGATTTTTGGGGGAAGAAAGGCTTCACCTTCATGATCGCGCCTTCGCTCGTGAAGCGCGAGCCGTTCATGGGCACCGGGTATCTCCCGCAGAGCGAGGAGGATCTCTACAAGACCCAGGACGGGGAATACCTTGCGGGCACATCGGAAGTGGCGGCGATGGGCTACCACATGGACGAGACCTTGGAACGCACTCAGCTTCCCACGAAGTTCTTCGCCTTCTCGCCCTGCTTCCGCCGGGAGGCGGGCAGCCACGGCAAGGACACCAAGGGCATCATGCGCGTGCATGAATTCTTCAAGTTCGAGCAGGTGGTGCTCTGCGA
>DASPJT010000001.1:0-4442 GCA_035628455.1 Minisyncoccota bacterium | reverse complement strand
CCTTCTCGATATAGGTATCGGAAACCGGGAGATACGCCTCCGGCTGGTAGAAGTCGTAGTAGGAGACAAAGTAGTGCACCGCATTATCCGGGAAGAACTCACGATATTCCTGGGCGAGCTGGGCGGCCAGCGTCTTGTTGTGGGCGATGACGAGCGTCGGCTTGTCCACCGCCGCGATCACGTTCGCCGCGGTAAAAGTCTTACCGGAGCCGGTCACACCGAGGAGCGTCTGGTGACGCAGGCCTCTCTGAAGCCCTTCCACGAGCGCGGGGATGGCTTTGACCTGGTCGCCGGCCGGTTTCCAGTCTGCTTTAAGCTTGAACGGCATGGAAAGATTCACTATACCATATTTTCTATATTCTGTTGACTAAAATTGAAAAGAATGTCTATATTTCTAGCAGGAGGAAGAACCCATGCCCTTTGATTTTGCCACGCCATGGCCGCCGCCTAAGCCTAACAAGAGATCCGGAGCGATAAGCAGCCGAAGGAAAATATTGGCAACTGTGAGCGCCGGAATAGGCACTGGCGCCGCGTTCACCGGAACCATAGCCTCATTCCTGCAACAAGGGACGGTGGTCACCTATTCCGCTCTCGTGGCACTACTTGCCATCGCCACCTGCCAGATCCTGCTGAAATGGCGGATAAAATAATCGATCAGAACCGGGGACGCACAGAGTGCGTCCCCTCGTGTTTTATACAGAGTACATGCTTAAGAAGTCTTTTTTGAGTTCGTCGAAGCGGTCTTCGAGGATGGAAGTGCGGATATCCTTGACCATATTCACGATGAAGTGAAGGTTGTGGATGGAAGCGAGCATGCCGCCCAAATACTCCCCTGCTCTGAGAAGGTGCGTGATGTAGCTTTTCGGAAAATTGGTACAGGCATAGCAGGCGCAGCCCGGATCTATCGGCCCCTGATCATGAAGGCCCGCTTCGTAGCGAAGCGAAGTCTTGCCAGTCTTCGTATACACCGTGCCATTCCGCCCCAGGCGCGTGGGCGCAACGCAGTCGAAGGTATCCATACCCTTCTCTACGCCGATGAAGATATCCTCCGGCTCCCCGATGCCGAGGAGGTGCCGCGGCTTCTCCTCGGGCAATTCTTCCACCACCACGTCGAGCGCTTTCATTAGGTCTTCCTTGCTGAAGGAGCCGCCGATGCCGTAGCCGTCGAAATCCATTGCCGCAAGAGCTTTGGCGCTCTCGCGGCGCAGGTCTTCGTAGCGCCCGCCCTGCACCACCCCGTAGAGCCCCTGCTTCTGCGAAGCAGCTACGTTCTGGCGGTGCGCCCGGAGCGATCTCTCCGCCCAGCGGTGCGTGCGCGCCATGGCTTCTTTCTGATAGTCATGCTCCGCCAGGGGCGAGGTGCACTCGTCGAAAGCGAACATGATGTCCGCGCCGATCTTGTGCTGTATCTCCATGGAGCGCTCCGCAGTGAAGCGGTGGAGCGTCCCGTCATGGTGCGAAGTAAAGGTCACCCCTTCTTCGTCCACGATGGCGAGCTTGCCATGGCTCGTAGCGAGCTCTTTGTCATAAAAAACGGGCGTCTTGTCTTCCTCAGCCGGCACGACCGCAGGAGCGAACTTCCCTACTCCCGCCTCAAACCCTGCGCCGAGCGAGAACACCTGGAAGCCGCCTGAGTCGGTGAGGGTCGGCCCCTCCCAGCGCATGAACTTATGCAAGCCGCCCGCTTCCGCCACGACATCCTCTCCCGGCTGGAGATACAGATGGTACGTATTGGAGAGCACCGCCTGCACGCCCATGTCTTTCAAGAAATGCGGCGCGACGCCCTTCACCGTCGCCTTGGTGCCGACCACGGTGAAGGCCGGCGTCTCAATGACGCCGTGGGGAGTCGTAATCACTCCCGCGCGAGCGCGGCTCTGCGGGAGCTTCTTCTCTATGGAAAAAGTGACGGGACGCATTTAGGAGCGCTTGGCGCGAGCGCGATCCACTTCGGAGAGGAACTGCTTGCGGAGGCGGGTGCTCGAAGGCGTGACCTCGAGATATTCGTCTTCCGCCATGGTCTCAAGCCCGCGCTCGATGGAGAGCGGCAGGGGCGGCGTGAGGTCGATAGCTTCATCGGAGCCGGAAGCGCGCACGTTCGAGAGCGCCTTGCCCTTGGTCGGATTCACCTCCATCTCCTCGCCCTTCGAAGTATTGCCGATGACCATGCCCTCGTACACCTCGGTGCCCGGAGCGATGTAGAGCACGCCGCGATCCTGCAGGTTCCAGAGAGAGAAGCCCAAGGCTTTCCCGGACGCCATGGAGATCATGGAGCCGACCGCGCGCTTCCGGATCTCCCCTGCGTACGGGCGGAACCCGAGGACGCGGGAAGAGAGGATGCCCTCACCGCGGGTATCCACCACGAAGAGCCCCTTGTAGCCAAGGAGGCCGCGCGTAGGGCCTTCGAGGATAAGGCGCACAGTAGTATCGTGCACGCGCATATCCGAGAGGATGAAAGCGCGCTGGCCGAGCTTCTCGATGACGACGCCCTGGTATTCGGAGGGTATATCCACGACGAGCTCCTCGAAGGGCTCCATCTTCACGCCGTTCTCTTCCTTTATGATGACCTGCGGCTGGGAGACCTGCATCTCGTAGCCCTCCCGGCGCATGTTCTCGAGGAGGATGGCGATGTGGAGCTCGCCGCGCCCGTAGACGCGGAAATAGTCGAGGTTCTGCCCCGGGAGAGGCGGCGGAGAGAAATCTACGCGAAGCCCCACGTTCACCTCGAGCTCGCGCTCGAGGCGCGCCCTGATCTGGCGGGAGGTGACGAACTTCCCTTCCTTGCCGGCGAAGGGAGAGTTGTTCACCAGGAAGTTGAGGGCGATGGTCGGCTCATCCACGTGGATGGCCGGGAGCGGCTCAGCGTCCGCGCTTGCGGCGATAGTCTCGCCGATATAGATGTCCGGGAGACCGGCGATGACCACGATATCGCCCGAGACGGCTTCCGCGACCTCCTTCCGCTCGATGCCCTCGAAGGTGAATATCTTGTTGATCTTGCCCGCGCGCTTCTCGCCGGAGGGCTTCAATACGAAAGCGGGCGCGCCGGTCTTGATCACGCCCTCCTGCACGCGGGCGATAGCAAGGCGGCCCATGAAGTTGTCATACGCGAGGTTGAACGGCTGAGCGCGAAAGGGCACCTCGAGGGAGGCGTTCGCCTTCGGCACATGGGAGAGCACGAGGTCGAGGAGCGGGGTGAGGTCCTTGGCCTCGTCCTCGAGCTTCCTCTTGGCGACTCCCTGGCGGCCGATGGCATAGACCACCGGGAAATCGCACTGCTCGTCGTTCGCGCCGAGCTCGAGGAAGAGTTCGAGCACGAGCTCTTCCGCGTGCTTCGGGTCCGCGGCGGGCTTGTCTATCTTGTTGATGACGACGATGGGCTTGAGACCGAGCTCGAGGCTCTTCTTGAGCACGAAACGGGTCTGCGGCATGGGGCCTTCCTGGGCGTCCACCACGAGGAGCACGCAGTCGATGGAGCGGAGCACGCGCTCCACCTCCGAGCCGAAGTCGGCGTGGCCCGGAGTATCCACGATATTGATCTTGGTGTCCTTATAGAAAATCGAGGTGTTCTTGGAATAGATGGTGATGCCGCGCTCCTTCTCGAGGTCGTTCGAGTCCATGGACACGCCGGCGGCCACCATCCCCGTCTCCCGGAGGATGGCGTCAGTGAGCGTGGTCTTGCCGTGGTCCACGTGCGCGATGATGGCGATATTCCTAATATCCATACAAAAACAAAAAGGCTCCGGCGAGCTACAGGACAGTAACACGTTTATGCATAATTTGAAAGACTAGCCAATGAACCGGGCTACCAGCCCTTGCCATTAACCCTTGCAGGTGTTTGTATATAAAAGACCCCGTTTTGCCACGAGGGTCTCCTTAGTACGCTTACCCTCCGGAGCAGGAATGGCTTCTGCTCCGGAGGGCTGAGCCCCAGTCCTTTCCTTACCTCCCGTTATCCAAGTTTCTTGGAGGCGGGTTTTTTATTTTCAGGCTCCGGCTTTTTCACCTCTTCCGAGAGGAGGCAGTATTCGCACTCCTTGTCATCGCACCTTTTCTCCCAGAAAGAGAGTCCGGCGATGTCGGCCGCTACTCCTCTGATCAGCGCTTCGAGCTCGCTCACCTCTTCGTCCGTCGGCGCGAAGGATTCGCGATGGAAGTTCCCCTTCTCGTCGGGCTCGAGGAAATCGATCTCGCCTGACACCATCCTCTTCTTCCCCTTGGGCTCCTTAGAGAGGAGGAGCTTGTAGAAGACGAGCTGGCGGTAGTAATTGCCGTCCGCATCCTTGGTCTTGCCCTCGAGCTGATTGCGCGTCTTCCACTTGCCCGTCTTGTAGTCGGTCACGCTCACCTTCTCCCCATCAATCACCTCCACCTTGTCGAGCGTCCCCTTCAGGGGGAACGTGCGCATCCCTTCGCCAGAGGGAATCTCCATCTCCACGCCTTTGACC